>DATMFU010000041.1:0-7098 GCA_035556015.1 Niallia sp.
ATGAGTATATCTACTCTACCAATATTATTGATAGATGATTGTAATTGTTTTACAGAGTCTTCCGACGTGATGTCTAATTCAACAAGCGTGATATTTGTATCTATGCCTAGTTGCTTCGCTTTATCTAAAAGGACCTTACCCTTTTGTAAATTTCTCATTGTAGCCATAACAAGAAAATCCCCTTTAGCAAATTCTAATGACATAGCAAGACCAAACCCACTATTAGCGCCTGTAATAACTGCTATTTTTTTCTCCAACTCATCACCTATTTCTTTTATTAAAGAATGATTCGATCCTTTATATTCGCTCTCAAATTCCTCTTCATGTTAACATTTCACAACAGAACTTGTCTTCTCTATCTACTTGTATGGAATGGTTTATATTCTCTATTAAGGGTAAACTAAAAAGCATAAATATACATATCTCATGCTAAAAATGATAACACTTACTACTGATACCATTTACAATTTGTAAAAATTCTAGGGTAGTTTATAAAGAAATGTAAAAGAAATATTAAGATTTTGTAAATTTTGAGCCAAAACGCTAGGCTATTCGACATAATTCTTATACAATATGTAGGGCTTAGTTACATTATACTTATTCATATTTTGTTATATATTAACGGAGGTAACCATTATGGTTTTTAAGAAACAAGACAAATTTGCTGTTCTTTTAAAAAATATTGCTTCTAATCTCAAAGAAGGTGCAGATTACTTTGCAGATTTCAAAATCAACAATGTAAGTGATCTTAAAATATTTTCTGAAACAATGAAAGATATAGAAACAAAAGGTGATACATATGTTCATGAAGTAATTACTGAATTGAACAAAGCTTTTATCACACCAATTGAAAGAGAAGATATCCTAGCTTTAACTATGAGCATGGATGATGTATTAGACGGTCTAGAACATTGTACTGCTTTACTTGAAATGTACAATATTATTACTGCTGATGAATATATGTTACGATTTGTAGCTGAAATTAAAAACTGTGTAATTGAAATTGATAAAGCGGTTGATTTATTAACAACCAAAAAATTACCTAAGATCAGAGAATATGCAATTAGAATTAAAGATCATGAATCAAAATGTGATGGAATTCTACGTCAATCTATTAAAAACTTATTCTCCGTTGAAAAAGATCCTATTCGCATCATTCAATACAAAGAAGTATATGAAAATCTTGAGGACATTGCTGACTACTGTCAAAATGTAGCCAACACACTTGAAAGTATTATTATGAAGAATGCGTAAGGAGTCTTAAAGCATGAATACATTGTTACTACTTACTATACTAATTGTGGTTTTTGCTTTAGCATTTGACTTTATCAATGGTTTTCATGATACAGCCAATGCTATTGCTACAGCAGTTTCCACAAAAGCCTTAAAACCAAAGCATGCTATTATAATGGCTGCTTGTATGAATTTTATTGGTGCAATGACATTTACAGGCGTAGCCAAAACAATTACAAAAGGAATTGTAAATCCTTTTGAATTAACGAATGGTTCCCTTGTTATTCTTGCAGCATTAATATCTGCAATTATTTGGAACTTAGTTACTTGGTATTTTGGAATCCCAAGTAGTTCGTCCCATGCTATTATTGGTTCCATTGCAGGTGCTGCGATTGCATCATCTGGTTTCACTAGTCTAAATTATACTGGATTTATAAAAATTATTGAGGCATTAATTTTATCGCCTATTATTGCTTTTGTTATTGGTTATATTGTTTATTCTATTTTTAAATTAATCTTTAAAGATTTAAACTTAACGAAAACTAATCGACGTTTCCGTTATTTTCAAATATTTACTGCTGCAGTACAATCCTATACACACGGAACGAATGATGCTCAAAAGGCAATGGGGATTATCACAATGGCACTATTAGCAAATGGATATGTTACTTCTGAAGACGTTCCATTCTGGGTACAATTTGCTTGTGCTACTGCAATGGGTCTTGGAACATCTGTAGGTGGTTGGAAAATCATTAAAACAGTCGGTGGTAATATTATGAAAATTCGTCCTGTAAATGGAGTTGCTGCTGACGTTACTGGTGCTGCCATTATCTTTGGATCAACATTGATTCACTTGCCAGTAAGTACTACTCATGTTATCTCCTCTTCCATATTAGGTGTAGGTGCATCTCACCGATTAAAAGGAGTAAAATGGGGAACAGCTCAAAGAATGTTAATCACATGGGTTATTACATTACCTATTTCAGCAACTATTGCTGCATTATGCTACTTATTCTTAAACCTATTCTTATAAGAAACAAGCCTCCCATAATTGGGAGGCTCTTTTTATGCATTTTTTATGCTAGAGAATTTAGAATTTTTCCTGTGATGGATCTAATTAATAATGGTAACTTATGAAAAGTATACGGCTTATATACTCTTTCTGTCCATTTATGTCCGCCTTTTCCATACACACCAATATTAAAAGCAGGAATGTTAAGAGCGTTCATTGTTTCTAAATCTAATGGAAAGAAAGTATCCATGCCAGGAAAATTGGTTCGGACGGCCTCTATCTCTGCTTTATCTCCATGAAAACCAAGAAAGCTACCATCGCATAAATAAGGGAAATACTTTCTTAGACAGAATTTTTCATTCATATTTTTTTCTGCTTCTAATAAAGCATCTGAGACCGCCTGTTTAATTTGTAATGATTGACTATCTTCTTGTAATGTATTGGAGGGTAAAAATGGGGCTGCAAGAAATAGTATTACTCTCGGCTTTTTTTGTGGATCTAATCTTTGTAATGCTTCCACCATCTCAAAAGCTCTTAAGCGATCATCCATATTTTTAGGTAGCTCATTTAATAGTTCATTCATTACTAGTTCTGGTTCCAATCCTTCTTTACTCAAATACTCCATATATTCTTTTAAGGTTACAACCTCAATGTTCCAATTAATATCTCGTTTCGGTACTTTATTTTTCCTACAGTAGGCTAAAAAATTGTCTTTCAGCAACTTCTCTATCGTAAACGTGGCCTGTTCAGTTAAACCTTTTAAAGAAGATATCACTTCACTTGGTGTTTTTTTATAGATGAAATAATTAAAATATAGTCTTGTACTGACAGGGGTTTGAACATCGTAACTTTGCTTATTTTCTTTCATATATAAGCAACTTGGTGGTAAAACTAATTCCCCGTCTATATCCTCTGTAAGAGCAAAATTTTGATTGATCAATCTATTAATTTCAGAAGCAACTAACGTAGGGTCTACCCCCAGTAGACTTTCACCTACATGTGCTTCTCTTCCAAAGATAGAGAAACAAGGAAGAAGTTTCCCTGCACCACCACAGTAAATATATTTTGTATTATCGCCATTATATAAGGGAGAAATAAAATCATTATTAATAGCACTAACGTAGTTTAATCCCTTTTCTTTTTGAAGTCGAACTAGCTCCTCTAAAGCTCCTCGTATTCCAGTATGTTGATTTTCCTCATCCACATTAAAAAGTACTAATAAATTACCCTCAAGTTCTTCCAGATGATTTGTATAGTAAAGGAGATTCACTAAATGAACACTTATCCCACTTTGCATATCAAGTGCTCCTCTTCCAAACATCCATTCCCCACTTTTAGCATCTGCACGAGCTTCTAATTCACTATCACATATTTTGAAAAAAGAAGCCAATCTTTCCGGATCATGGGCATTATCTTTAATTCCACCATAATCCTCTATCCCAACTGTATCCATATGGGCATGATAGATTATCGTATTTTTTGAACTTCCCTTCCCCTCTAATAACGCCCATACATTTAATCTGCCATCTTCTTTTAAAGGTTGAATCCAAACGGCATCCTTATTTTCTTGAAAATAAGGAAATGACTGTATTAACTTATAGAGATACTTACCTTTTTCCTTTTCACTATCTGTACCATTGTAACTCGGCATTTGGATAAGCTGCTTTGTTAAATACTCTGCTTGCATAGCTTCTCCTAAATTTAAGAGTTCATTTTCCATCCTTTCATCCCCTCATGCATTTATTTTAGTTTATTTCTAGTTTTAGATTGTGACAAGGTATTTTTCAGTTTTTTCAAAAAAGTTACTATGCCATTTAATTTAGAGCTCGATAATAATTCTTCTACTTCTTGCATATTTCTCATATGTTGTAATAGTAGGACAAGGTAAAGATAGGATGATGTATATTGATTGAGAAAATTGCAGCTATATTTGTTGGTAGTCTGCTAATTGGAATTGGAGTTAACGGCTTTTTAGTTCCTCATCATCTTTTAGATGGAGGACTTATTGGAATTGGTTTAATTTTTCATTATCATTATCATATTCCAACAGGCTTAACAATGATTATCCTTAGTATCCCGTTATATATACTTGTTTGGTTTTATAACAAAAACTATTTTATGTATGGAATAGTTGGCTTTCTTATATCTTCCTGTTCCATTGATGTATTTTCTTTTCTTCGTCATACATTCTCTACAGAGATAGTCATTAGCTCTATTATTGGGGGAAGCATTATTGGTATTGGCATTGGTTTAATGCTAAGATTCGAAACTAGTACAGGAGGAACAGATCTCCTTGCTCAAATACTTTCAAACTTCCTATCTATACATACAGGAATAATCATTCTCTTTATTGATGGGCTTGTCTTGTTAAGTGGATATAATATTGTGGGATATTACACATTGATTGCATCCTTTATTACTATCATTTGTGTAGCCTTTTTTACAACACTATTAGGAAAAAAACCAATACAAAATAGCTGACTTGAAGAATTAATTATCCTCAAAGTCAGCTATTTATGTTGTTATATCAACCTTTATTTATCATGTTTTGTAGCTGGGAAGATTAGTGTAAAGATACTACCTTTTCCAAATTTAGACTCTACTTGTACTTCCCCTTCATGTGCATGCATTATCTTTTGTACAATTGCTAGTCCTAGACCTGTACCCCCAATACTTCTGCGATCAGAATTATCTACTCGATAAAACTTCGAAAATAATTTGTCCATCGCTGTCTCAGGAATTCCCAGACCCTCATCTTTAAATGCTAGTTTTAGGTGATGGTCTTCTTTATAAAGCTTTATTTCGATTCTACCTCCAGCTGGAGAATATTTAATAGCATTACTTAGCAGATTGGTGATTGCTTGTTCCACCTTCCCCTTATCTCCTAAAATAATATCTTCTTTTGCCATATTAACTATCTCAATAGTATGGGCTTTTGTTGCATTAACTTTCAACTTATCTTTCACACTTTCTACTATTGGCATTAATTCCATAAATTTTTTTTCATATCCTTGTTTTCCTGCTTCCATACGCTGTACGTCTAAGAAATCATCGATTAAAGAAGTTAGTCTCTTTGCTTCCCCATAAATAGTGTGCAAATATTTTTTCTGTTTTTCTATTTTTAATTCACGATTAATCATTAATTCAGTAAAGCCTAATATACTTGCAAGTGGTGTTCTAAGTTCATGACTTACCGTACTAACAAATTCAGATTTCATTTTATCCACTTCGTACTCTTTTGTTATATCTCTATAGACAAACAAACCAAATTTCTTTGTCCCTCGATAAAGTTCTTCCATATAAATATTTATTACTTTTCCTTCCTTAGAAAAGGCGATAAATGATTTCCCTTGCTTTGCTTTTAATGATGCTTTCATAAATTGAATAAGTGACTCTGGCTCCAAAAATTGATTTTCTAAAACATTCAACCATTCATCTAATGCACAACCTGGACCTTTTTGCATGCCAACCAAACTAGTGAATTTTTCATTGATCAACACAATTTCTCCCGTTTCACTTATTAATTGAATTCCTTCTTGAATGGTATTTAAGATATCACGATTCAATTCACGATCTCTTTCGGTTTGTTCGAATAGTTGGATCTTATCTAAAGAAATTCCTATCTGTTTTGCTAAAGAGATAAATTCTTCTTGATCAAAATTTGAAAAGGCATTACTAAAGCTACTTAACATAATGACTGCTATTATACTTTTCTCGGCATTAAAAACAGGAATATATAAATCATGAACATACCCTTTTTCAGCAAGTACTAGCTCTCTTGTAAGGATAAAAGGAATTTCATTTTTTTTCAGCCGATCCAACATTCCCCGATAAAGATTAGCCCTAAATTGATTAGCACCCTCTTCGGAAATACTATAGGATGCATAAGAATGATCTTCCATTACCAAAATAATCCCTCGGTCTGCCCGTAAAATGGCAGAAAGATTTAGTATAATACTATCGAGTACCTCTTTTTTATACAAACTGTTGGAGATGCCTTTAATAAGGCTATTTCTTCTTTGTAGTGATTCTTCATTTTGCTTTACTGTTTCTAATGCTCTTTCTAATTCTACTTTCTGTACTTGCAGTTCATTCTGTTGAGCGATTAACTCTTCATTTTGAGAAGTAAGATCTTGCTTCTTCTCTTCAATACTTGTATTCATATAAGCAAATGCAACTGATAAAACACCCAATTCGTCTTCACGCTTACTATCGATAAGAAATTCAGCATGATTGCCTTTGGCTATTTCATTCGCTGCCATTGCGAAATTTGCTAAAGGCTTACCAATCCTTTTCACCATGTTACGCTCTATAAAATAAATCACAATAAGAAGAATAAAAATATAACCTAAAAATAGAAACTGCAAAAACTTCATATCATATTTTAATTTACCTAGATTATTATTTAATAAATCATTGGTAGATTGAAGATAATCATTTATATCTTTTTTTATTATGTTAATTCGTTCCGTCCCACCATCTGTTGCAATTTTAGTAACTGCTTCCCTTTTCCCTTCTTCAAAATATTGAATAGCCTCCTGCAAAATACCATTAAAGTAATACTGATGAAAATTCACTAATTCTGTTACAAGAAAATAATCATCACCTGTAGTAGCTACTTCTTTAAATTGCGCAATAAGTTCAGCAGTAGTAGTTTTTTCGTCTATGCTTGATTCTTTCATAGCTTGATTATTAAATGCAATATACCCACGGGCATCAAACATAGCATTTTCCAAGTGATTGTTTAACTCTCTAATCATGGTAGATTTTTGAACCAATTTATTTCTTGTTTCCACATAATTATTATTCACTTGTTCTTGGGCGTACACTAATATAATGGCACCGATTAAAAA
>DATMFU010000042.1:0-2328 GCA_035556015.1 Niallia sp.
CAACTTAACAGTTGCAACTCCTTTATTTCCCGCACGACTTTCAATAAATGTAACTTTTCCTACACCATTTTTATCAAAAGTAATGTTATATCCATATGCATCTGATTCTCTTGCATTGGAACCGTCTAGCATAGACCACCAAATTCCATAAAGATCTATTTTCGCTTTCGTATTACTTGTAAATTTTAAATTCACACCTACTCCGGGTTGACTTTTTGCAGAAGTGAACCAATTAATTTCCATTATATTTTTTAAAATTCAGAGACGCTGATTGTGGGACTTTATAATACTTTATTGAAGAGGATTTTTTCACATATTTATTACTCCCCACTTTATAAACTCCACCATAATTTTTCGAGTAAGAATAAACTCCGTATTCCTTACCTTTTTTTAATTTACTACCCTTCTTTAACTTCTTTTTACTAATACTGTATTGATATGTATCTTTTACAATCTTAACCTTTCCAATCATGCCTTCTTTTAATTCAATTTTTCCCCACATAGCCTTTGCTTGTACTGTATCGTTAGCAGTTAGTGTAAGTGATAAAAATAGAATATTTGCAATCAATACTAAAAATACTTTTTTCATTTCCTCATTCCTTTCTATCATCATACTAAAATTGTATCATATACCTAATGGAAGAATAGGTTAATTTACCCAAAGTTTTTTCTTGTAAACAAAAAAGAAGTAGTAGCTTCAGCTACTTACTCCCCCCTCGCATAATTAAAAATTTCTAGTTCATCCGCTAATTAGATTTAATTCATATTTGATCTGCTTGTTAGCTTCTACTGAAATCCTAATGAATCTTTCCTCATTCCCAATATATTTGTCAAGCACTTTTAATTCATCAATTTCATCGATATGTTTAATATCTTGATGGTTATCTTTAAGCCAATCATGGAAAAAGTGAAAATGTTCTTTGTAAGTCTTAACTCTCATGCCCTCAGATTTCTTTGTTGTCAAGAATATTCATAAGCATCATTAAAAGTTGTTTTTCTTTTCAATTACTGATGAAATAGCTCCTTGTCTTTTAAAAATTCTCCGTTTAACCATAAAAAGACTACCTCCCTCACTCATATTCGAGCAAAGAAGGTAGTCTATATCCTACATTCACTTAATTTTCATCCGACATTTGGGCATTCTTAACCCATTAAAAGGTCGGATACAATAAAGAAAACTCCTTACAAAAACCTTAAATCGTTAAGCCGCTTTCTTCACTTCTACAGGAGCCTGTTTCTCTTCTTTGGATGGAATCATGTTAAACACAATATTCAGAACAATAGCTGTTAAACTACCAGCAACAATTCCACTATCCGTTAAAACCTTCATACTCTCTGGAACTTGAGAAAATAAACCTGGAACAACGGAAACACCTAGGCCCATTCCGACAGAGCAAGCAATAACTAATAAATTCCCTTGTGAATTAAAATCTACTTTACTTAGCATTTTGATACCAGCTGCTACTACCATACCAAACATAGCGATCATTGCTCCACCTAGAACAGCAGAAGGAATGATCGTTGTAAACGCACCGATTTTTGGCATAAATCCAATTACAATCATAATACCAGCTGCTGTAAAAATAACATTCTTCGATTTAGCACCCGATAATTGAATTAAGCCAACGTTTTGAGAAAAAGCTGTATACGGAAAAGAATTAAATAATCCACCGATAATCGTCGCAATACCTTCTGAACGATATCCGCCAACTAAATCTTTTTCTTTAATGTCTTTACCCGTAATTTCTCCCAATGCGTAATAGACGCCTGTTGATTCTACTAAACTAACAATAGCTACTAATGTCATAATAATAATAGCTGTCACATTAAAGGTAGGTGTACCAAAGTAAAACAGATCAGGCATGTGCAGCCACGATGCATCCTCTACTGCTTTAAAGCTTACTTTTCCCATAGAATAAGCAACAATTGTTCCACCAATCAATCCGAGTAAAATTGAAATAGAACGAATGAAACCAGTAGAAAACTTGTACATAAGAAGAATAAAAATCAGCGTTCCAAAAGCTAAACCAATATTATCTAACGCTCCAAAATCAGGTGCTCCTTGTCCGCCCCCCATATTATTAATCGCAGCAGGAATTAACGTAAGACCGATAATCGTTACAACGGAACCTGTTACAACTGGAGGGAAGAACATTGCCAATTTCCCAAAAAAATTACTAATTAAAAGGACAATCAATCCAGAAACTAAAATAGAACCATAAATAGATGTAACCCCATACTGACTTCCGATTGCAATCATAGGACCTACAGCTGTAAATGTACATCCTAATACAACAGGAAGACCAATTCCAAAAAATTTATTTTTCC
>DATMFU010000043.1:0-5820 GCA_035556015.1 Niallia sp.
GTGGATGAGTCAGTTCCTTTTACTTAGTCATTTAATCCTCAGATGAAGTTCATTTCTTCATTCGTAAATATCTAAAGTTCATAAGGAATAAATTTACAAAATCTTAACACTTCAAACTAATAGTATTAGTTATAATAAAACTAACGGCATTAGTTTTATTTGGGGAGGAGTAAGAGCTAGGAGTCTTTTGTAGTATGGAAAAGTAATGTAGCAATTTTATATTTATATTGTTGGGATTCTTATTTGTTTTAAATTGTAGAAAATCTCCGGAAGGGAAGTTGATTATTTTGAAAGTACAAAAGTTTAATCAAATAGTTCAATTAACGCTATGGCCAAAATTATTTCCAATAAATTGTTACCTATATGAAGAACAAAATGAATTGACATTAATTGATACGGGTATGCAGGCAAGTTTTAAAGGAATTGTTGATGAGATTAAAAGTTTAGGTAAACCTCTTACGAATATCATTTTGACACACGCCCATGGTGATCATCTCGGTGCTCTAGACTTTTTAAAACAAAAGTTCCCAGAAGTATGTGTATCTATCTCAGTCCGTGACAGTCGTTTAATGAAGGGCGATAAATCATTAGATCAAGATGAGCCACATACTCCGATAAAAGGTGACATCCCTAAAAACCTAAAAACTGTGCCTGATCGATTATTAAAGGAAAATGATCAAATTGGCTCTTTAGTAGTGATTGAAACACCGGGCCATACACCAGGATCTATTTCTCTTTTTGATAAAACGAACGGAATATTGATCGCTGGAGATGCTTTACAGACACAAGGGAAGATTGCAATTTGTGGTCAATTTGTTCCCCTTTTTCCGTTTCCGACTTTTGGTACCTGGAACAAAGACTTATCCCTTGAAAGCGCCAAAAAGATTTTAAAGTTAAATCCTACATTACTTGCAGTAGGTCATGGGAAAGTAATTGAGAATCCAGTACAAAATATTCAACAAGCTATTTTTGAAGCTGAGAAGAAAGTGAAGAAGGTTGGAGCATAGATGTCACCAAGAGTTGGATTAGATCTATTAACGATTATCAATACAGCAGCGGATATTGCAGATACAGATGGCGTAGACAATGTAACCCTTGCCGCTATTGCGAGGAAGTTAAACGTTCGTCCCCCCTCTCTTTTTAATCATATTCAAGGGTTACCAGACCTTAAAAGGCATCTTTCCCTTCGCGGTTTAACATTACTAAATGAAAAATTAACCGAGGCTGCAAAGGGAAAAATGAAAGATGAGGCACTAATTTCAATGGCATATGGGTATCTGGAGTTTTCAAGGAAACATACCGGATTATATAATCTTACATTAAGTGCTCCTGAGCCAAATGACGAAGAAATGCAGACGGCAAGTAGAAGAATCATTCAACTACTATCTAACATTTTAAGTGACTATCATTTAACAAATGAAAATACAATCCACGCCATTAGAGCACTAAGAAGTATCCTTCATGGTTTCTCGTCCTTAGAGCAAAAACAGGCTTTTAAATTAGCTGTAGAGCCTGAAGAAAGCTTTCAAGTGTTAATAGCTGGCTATATTTCTTATTTAAATCAATTAGCAAACTAAAATGCACAAATTGGAAAGGCAATTCCTTTTGAAAATAGAAGGGGATTGTCTTTTTGTTTTTTTATCCTTTAAAAGAAAATTTGTAAAAAGATTCGTACTAATAGAATTTTTCTATCTACTATAAAATTTTTTCTATCAGTAAAAGTATTCCAATTTTAAAAATTACATGGTAGGATAAACGAAATTAAAAAGTTTACAATACCTATTTGTTTAGTGCGGATAAGAAAAGGGTGGGAAAATTTTTTTAGTCACAAAGCTTAGTATTCTTATTGGTGTTGTAATGATTAAAACTGAAGAAAAAAGAAAAGGGGTATTATCAATGAAAAAAACATGGTTATGGACAATTAGTTCCGCTGTTTTGTTACTAGCAGCTTGCTCATCAAATACAGCGACAGAGGAAAAAAAGGAAAAGGTTGCAACTAGTGCTAAAACTGAGGACGTTCAAAAAATTGTAGTAGGAACAGGTACACAATTCCCAAATATTTGTTTTATTGATGAAGATGGAAATTTAAATGGATACGATATTGAAATGGTTAAAGCAATAGATGAAAAATTACCAGAGTATGAATTTGAGTTCCAAACAATGGACTTTCCTAATTTATTAGTTAGTTTAGAAACAGATAAAATTGATTTTGTTGCACATCAAATGGAAGTAACTGAGGAACGAGAAGAGAAATATTTATTTAACAAAGAACCTTATAATGTATTTCCATTGAAAGTAACTGTCCATCAAGACAATAATGAAATTCAATCAATTGAAGACTTGAAAGGTAAAAAGGTTGGGGCAACACCTACAAGTAGTTCTGCTGTCCTTCTGGAGAAATATAACAGTGAACATGACTTGGGGGCAGAAATTGTATATTCGCAAAGCTCTGTTGACTCAAATCAACAATTAAAGACAGGTCGTATTGATGCTATTGTATCAACTCCATTTGCTGTAGATTTTGTCAACGAACAATCTGATGCCCAACAAAAGGTTGTGGGGGATGCTTTATCAAGTTCAAAGGTATTCTTCTTATTCAATAAAGATGAAACAGCACTTGCTGATCGAATCGATGAGGCACTTGTTGAATTGAAAGAAGAAGGAGTCGTTAGTGAACTAAGCTTGAAATGGCTGGGAGCAGATTATAGCGTTGATTTTTAATACTAGATGTATAATTAGATAAATACGTTTGAGAAGGGGATTGAATGGGAAATTTAATTATCATCAGTACTTTATCGGAAGAAGATAAAGAAGCTACTCGTGATGTGTTAATTACTAGCTATGAACAATATCGAGATGGCTTTAAAAGTCAAGAAGCCTTTAATGATTATCTATTAGATATTAAAAAATCATTAGATAACCCAAAGATTGAAAAAGTCTTAATTGCAAAAGATGATAATCAGGCAGTGTTGGGAACTCTACAAATATACGCAAATAGTGAAGAAGCTTATGGGAGACCCGAATTAAATATTCAAACTCCAATTGTTCGTTTATTAGGTGTACACCCTTCAGCTAGAGGTAAAGGGGTTGCAAGAAAATTACTTCAAGAGAGTATTGAGTATGCAAAACAGAAAGGCGCAAAGAGTCTGTATCTACACACGGGTGAAATCATGAAAGATGCAATCCGTTTGTATGAACGATTCGGATTCCAAAGAGATTTTGAAAAGGAATTTGGTAATCGAGGTAATTTAGTAATGTGTTACCGATTTGATATTGAATAGAATAAACAGTTTAAAGCATATCTAAAGGGCCCTCCCATGTAATTGTGGGAGGGTCTTTATTGTTATCGACAAATCAGACAATCTCTACCTTTCCTTTTTGCCATATACAAGTTTTGATCTGCCTGATTTACATTACTTAGTAAAGATAGATGATCATTCATTTCGGTTAATCCAATGGAAACAGTAATGTGGATTGTTTTTGAATTGCTAATTGGAAAAGAGGTCGAGCGAATCTCTTGAATAATTTCTTCAATCAGTTCTTTTGCTTCGTCATTAGTGGAATTACCAATATAAATGATAAATTCTTCTCCTCCATATCTCCCTATTGTAACTCTCTCATTTCTATATCTCATTAAAATATTACTTAATAAAACTAGAATTTTATCTCCAACTAGATGACCATGTGTATCGTTAATTTGTTTGAAGTGATCAATGTCTAACATTGCTAAAAAGTGCTTAGGTTGGAGAGTGGTTATTTTTCTATGAACAACCTCATAAAACTTACGTTTATTAAAGAGGTTTGTAAGCGGATCTTCTGTTGCTAATTTTTCAAGTTCTTCATTTAACATACGGCGTTGACGATCTTGTGTAATAAACATGTAAAGAATAGTTGCAGTAATAACAAAAGATGACCCTCGAATCAATGCAGTGCTTTTAAAAATCTCCCATCCATTTGGAATGATATAGATGATTGGTAAGTCAGAAAAGAGCCAACATACAATAATAATTCCAATGCCCTCTATAAAATTTTTATTAAATATGGAACGGTGGTGAAATGCCAGGGCAATGAGTGTTGGTCCGATCATCCCAAATAGTATACCAGGAACCATTCCTGCTCCCCCCATAAAGAACCGCCATACAGATGCAACGAGTAAAGTAGGGAGTGCTTTTTTCCAACCATGTATATAAGCGATAAATACTAATGGGATCATTCTCATATCTACCCAATAATGGTTGAAACGGATGGGTAAATAAAACATCGAAATAACAGCTACAGAACCTACAATAATCATTGTCACTTGAAACAATGAAGTAGGGATTTTCTTTTTATGATTCATTACCATAGACATGGATAAATGGAATAGTAAAATAATTGCTAAATTAGACAGGATAGACTGTAGCATCTTATTCAACCTTTCGGGAATGTAAAAATAGATAAATGTAATTATAGATTATTTGAAGAATTAGTAATTAAATATTACCATAAATTTCTATTTATAAAATAATTTTCACATATTATTCAATATTATTTTAAATTTAGTAGTGAATGAAAAAATGGAATATTCAATAACAATCTAACAGTTAAAATAAATGATGTTATAATACTAGATGAAATAGAAAATTGTGGAGGATGGGTATGAGGAAATATATAGGTGAAATAATGCTGATCACGACAGCAATTATTTGGGGTAGTGGTTTTGTTATGTCCGCACTTTCCCTTGATTATCTGTCCCCTTACCAGGTTTTGGCGGCAAGATTTTTAATTGGTGTCATCATTCTTAGTATTGTTTTTCATAAAAGACTAAGAAAAATAAAAAAGTCGACAATATTAAAGGGCACTGTATTAGGACTTTTTTTATATTTAGCGTTTGCTCTACAAACAGTTGGCCTACAATACACGACTGCATCAAAGAATGCATTTATCACTGCAGTAAACGTAGTCATTGTCCCATTTATTGCATTTTTTATGTATAAAAGAAGGATTGATATATATGAACTAACGGGCGCATTTTTAGCGATTATTGGGATTGCCTGTTTATCACTTCAGTTTTCATCAGGAGTAAACATAGGGGATTTATTAACTTTAGCGTGTGCCTTCGGGTTTGCATATCAAATTTTTTATACAGCAAAGTATGTAAAAGATGAAGATCCTATTTTGCTTACTGTTGTTCAAATGGCTGTTGCAGCAATTTTAGGTTGGGCAGTTGTCATCTTAAAAGGAGATACAAACTTTTCTTTTGAAATGGAAGGTGTATTATCTACCTTATACTTAGGGGTCTTCTCAACAACTTTGGCTTATTGTTTACAAACCATCGCTCAAAAGTTTACGAATGAAACAAAAACAGCTATTATTTTATCGACTGAGGCCTTCTGGGGTATGGTTTTCTCTGTACTCTTCTTAGGTGAACTTTTGACACCAAGAATGGCAATTGGAGCAATTGTTATTTTAGGTGCCATTATCATATCAGAAACAAAGCTTTCCTTTATTAGGAAGAAGGAAACGAAAGAAGAACACAATGTATTGTAAGAACCTGCCACTCCTACTTCTTGGGAGTACAGGTTCTTTTTATTATGTAATTCCCTTCTTAATGGTGACAACACTCGTCGTAAAACCAACTACTAATATGGTGATTATTGACAGTAATAATGTGCTAGTTGAAAGTAAAATTCCCCCTAAGGTAACTACAGCAGAATCGATGAAAAAAATGATGATCCCAACATTTACTTTTGTTTTATCAGAAATAAATTGGGCTAACAAATCTGTCCCACCGGTACTTGTATCGTGTCGAAGCATTATTCCAATCCCTAAACCAACAAA
>DATMFU010000044.1:0-3720 GCA_035556015.1 Niallia sp.
TGCTAATTATATATGCCACTGCTGCTGCAATATCGTTAGATCGCAGGCCAACTGTTTGTTGAAGATTTTCTAACCATTTACTTCGTTCAGGATTATTAATCATTTTATAATCCCTCATAATTCCCACCACTTTATCCTAAATCGTAGACATATTACTTTCATCCTTTCTCTCCTTTTGTTAATTATTTTAGAGATATTTTTAACATATAACCAATACTTATATCTCATATCCTGTAATGCTTGAAAGGCATAACAAGGATATATATACTAAAATAGTAAAGGACGGTGTAAAAATGGAATTAAGAGTATTGCGTTATTTTCTTCATGTCGCAAGAGAAGGAAGTATTACGAGGGCTGCTGATCTTCTACATGTTACCCAGCCAACCTTGTCCAGACAAATAAAGGATCTCGAACTCGAATTAGGGAAAAAACTTTTTATAAGAAGTAGTCATAATATTATACTTACAGAAGAAGGTAGGCTTTTGCGTAAAAGAGTGGAAGAAATTGTCCATATGGTGGAGAAACTTGAGGCAGAATTTACTTCCATGGAAGAAACAATTAGTGGAGATGTCTATATAGGTAGTGGAGAAACAGATGCTATGAGGCAGATTGCGGAAGTAGTTAAAGATATACAGTTACAGTATTCGAATATACGTTATCATCTTTATAGCGGTAACGAAGAAGATGTATCTGACCGCCTTGATCGAGGACTTCTCGACTTTGGCCTTTTAATCGAGCCAGCTGATTTATCAAAATACAATTATATTAATATCCCTACCAAAGATGTATGGGGAGTTATTTTAAGAAAAGACAGTCCTCTTGCTGTTAAAAGGACTATCCAAGCAGCTGATTTATTCAATGTCCCTTTAATCTGTTCCAGACAAGCAATCAAACAAACCTATTCAAAAAATGTATTTGCTGATTGGTTTGGGGAGGATTTTGATAAGTTAAATGTTGTAACAACATATAATCTGGCTTATAATGCCGCCATTATGGTGGATGAAGGCATTGGTTATGCCATTACCCTTGATAAAATAGTGAATACATCTAATGAGAGTAACCTCTGTTTTCGACCGTTAGAGCCGCAACTAGAATCTGGTTTAAACATTGTTTGGAAGAAACAGCAGGTTTTTTCTGCCGCGGCTGAGGTATTTTTAAGAGGTATTCAAACTAGATTTTTAAATCCTATATTAGAAAAGTAATAAGAGCTATCTTTTTTACAGGGTAGCTCCTGTATTAGCAAGTTAATCCCTAGTCATCAAACAACTTAAAAATTTCTAGCCAACAAGATCCCTACTTGTTCCGCCACGACTTGTATAGATTCAGAGAATTTATTCGTGAATCACACTTCTACCTACCATCTCTACTATAGCTATAGCTACACCAAAAGATTTAAAAATAACTACTTGATCAACAGACCAAGCAATGAGAGCAGGATTAAGTGAATTTTACCGGGGTGCTATTGAACAGCCATCTGATATTGGCGTCAATGAAATGATTATATTTGAATAACACATATAATTAAATTTCCTTTTCCATCAAAACATTTGTAATCTCATAACCTAATTTTTCATATAATCCTCTGGCCACTTTATTATGACCAAAAACGTGAAGGCCTATTTTTTTCAATCCTAGTTTCTGCCCGACACTTTCTATTTCCTTCATTGCTTCCTTAGCATAGCCCTTTCCTTGGTATTGTTCTAAAATATAAATATCGTAAATAAATCCTAGTTTTTCAGACTTTTGTGCAAGCCAAATAACTCCAACTGCCTCGTCATTCTTTCTAACAGTATATAAGAAATTCCGTTCAGTCTTCTCTCCATTTGGCAAAAGCCTTATATATTCCTCTTCCGCTTTCCTTATGGACTCTTCCTGCTTCCAATTTCCAGATAACACTTTTTCTTCCGCATATGTTTTAATCGCTGAAGAAATATATGTTTGATATTCAGCGGAATTCATTAATACTAATTTAATCAATTGTTTTTTCTCCCCCTTAAACTGTAATCTGAAAAATAGCAATAAGTCCCTTTAGTACACCAAACTCCATCTTAAAACATACACTCGTTATTGAAAGAAAACACCATATAAAATAAACCCTACTATTATTACAAGAATAAGTATTCCAGTCCCTTTCCATCCTAACCCGCCTACTAAATCAGCAAGATTACTCCCATGAATACTACTGGATGGATGTTTCATTTCTTCTTGTCTCATTTTTTCTCTTCTTATTTCAGGTGTATCTTTCTCTTTGTGCATTTTGTAATCCCCCTTAATATTAATTAACGAGCTTTTATTAAAACAGGTTGCTAATTATCAACTAAATAGATATATTTCATTATTTTAGAAGAATTCCAACACACTTCTCCCTTTCGTTTCATTTCCTTCTTCTTATAAAATAGCTGATACTATTGGGTTTACTTTAGTCTTTACTATTTTTCCCCCTAGAAATTACGATTCTATATAAATCATAAACAGTGAATACAACCACTATGCTCCAAAAAATTAAACTGTTTCCGATTGTGTTATCATTAAACAAGACAAAAATTACGATGATCCAAATACCAATCAGTGAAACTATGCTGTTTACCGTTTCAGATTTAAACATTGATTGTCACTCCTTTTTGTTGAATTATCCTGCATTGTAGGGTGCATACATAAAGCTGTTTTTACTAATTTCTTTATATTATAATTAATACGTTTGTCGAACAAATAGGTTTCACCAAAGCTCTTCTATCAAATTTTCACGTTCCACTGTCACCGAAATTTATCCTTTTGTACAATCATCAATAATCTCTGTAACTTCCATTTTCCCATTTATCAAAAGTTCAGGAAGCTCATTTTTTTCATTCCCCTTCCAATATTCCCGAGCTTGTTCTATTTTTCTATGGAAAGGAACAGCCTCTAGTGTCGGTAATAGCTCCCCATCTCCCTCAAAATAATCCCCAATAACGCGAAGCTTAACAATCTGTAATACTTTACGATTATAGGAAGCAAATATTGCTTTCCATTTTAAAACCTCTTCATAGCTTCTTGCAGCATATAAACAAGATAACCTAGAAGGATAGGTAGGAAATTCTTGCAGTCTCACCATTTCGGCTATTACTTCTCTAATCGCTCTCATTGTATGTCCTGCATACTGAACAAGTACATTGGCATCCTCTTTACCCAAGTTTAATCCTTCGTCTGTATAATGATCATTTAAAATTTGCATACAATCTTCGTTTTGTTGATTTACTAGCTCTTTTTCAAAAAAGAAGCGGTATAAAGTATTTTTTTGGTCCTTATCAAAGGTAATGACCTGTCCAAGCTCCATCTTTTTATCTGTGACAATATGATAGGCAATAAATTCTTTTTTCATGGTTTTTTCTCCTATTAGAATGCCAAATTACTTTTCTTATTTTCTATGTTACCCTAACCAGTTGGGCTAAGTTTTAAAAATAACTAAAGCTTCACTCTTTCAAAATGTTCAACTATTGGGAAAGGATCGTAAAAATGATGTAGCTGCCTTTTCCATTCTTGATACTCATTCGATTGTCTAAAGCCAACTGTATGGTCTTCTAATCTTTCCCATTGAACAAGAAGTATATATTTCCCCTTTACTTCCATACATCGCTGTAGTTCATGAGAGATATACCCATTCATAGAAGAAATAATTTTGGATGCATTGCGAAATGCGTCTTCATATTTTGCTTCCATGCCTTCCTTAACTTGTAACATCAC
>DATMFU010000045.1:0-2394 GCA_035556015.1 Niallia sp.
CTATTGCCAATCAAATTGCAATGAAAAACCCAGAGATAATAGGTCTTCAAGAAGCAGCAATATGGCAACTATTATTACCTCAAAATAATAAAGTAAAAGTAGAGTATGATTTTGTCTCGATCCTTCTGAAAGAGTTAAAAAGGAGAGGATTGCATTATCGGGCTTTAGCAATAGTAGACACTACGGATGCTACGTTACCTAGTAGTACTGGTTTCAACGTTCGATTTGTAGATCGAGATGTGATTTTGGTAAGAGAAGATTCAAGACTTAAGTTTTCAAATATACAAACAAAGATTTTTGAAGCCTTTCTTCCCGTTCCAGTTGGCGGTATGGTTGAAAGACTCCTGTTTGGTTGGATAACTGTTGATGTCGAAAAATGTGGGAAGAAATTTAGGCTCGTAAATACTCATTTACAACCCATTTCACCCCTAATACCCGAAACACTTCAAGTTCAACTCGCTCAAACAGATGAACTTTTAAATGGCCCGGCAGTTACTGAACTTCCCTTAATATTCATAGGGGATTTTAACTCAAATTCTGACGGCAGTGGTGCTTCTTATAATAAATTGATTGCTGCAGGATTTAAAGATGCATGGAAGATTGCAGGAAAAGGCGATGGATTTACATGTTGTCAGGATACTGATTTGTTAAATTTGGTCTCGCAACTATCTATTAGAATAGATTTAATTCTCTTCCGAGGTGATTTCGGAGTTAAAAAAGTGGACGTTGTAGGAGAAGAGCAAGAGGATCGTACACCAACTGCACTATGGCCATCTGACCATGCAGGAGTATCAGCGAAGCTAAAGTTACAGTTTCATCATAATCACCATCATTCACATCACAAACCATGTTGTGACGAGAGTAGCGACTAATTTTAAAAGTCAGATGACCGTTTCTTGGGTAATCAGGAACGGTTTTTTATTTTAATGGATAATTATAAATAAAGTATAAAAAAGCATAGTAGCAGATCGACGCTTGGGTCAGATCATTTGCTGCTGTGCTTTTTTATGATTTTTTATTAGTTTACAATTACCGATTCAATAATTTTCTTGAAGTCTTGTAGATTGCTCTCGTAATTTTCAGGTGTACCTGCATACGTGAAAATATAAACATGATCATCCTTCATAAATGTTCTTTGATTTAACTTCATGGTACCTTGAGGGGTGTTATTTAAACTAACTACTTCATTCCATTCAATACCATCTGTTGTATAGTATTCGTTACTTTGATACTCATACCCAGTGCTAGCTGTTGCCAAGTCAATATATTCTTTTAAGCTTAAAGGCTGTTGTAATGGTTCTAATACAACATTAAAACTTGTTCCAATAGTAGCGTCTAGCATGTAAACGGCAACAGGCAGTTGTTGCTCACCGACATCTAATTTTTCAGCGGTATTAGGAATCTTAAAAGTAATTTCTTCAAAGTCTACGTCGACTAATTCACTTTCTTTATTTTCGGTATTTTCTTTTACCTCTGTTTGAGAAGTTTCGATAACTTCACTTTCATTTGTTGTCTGTTCTGTTTCCTGTGAGCTTTGAGTACTGTCAGTTTCTTCTTTACCGCATCCTACTAATAACAGTGTACTAAAGGTAACGATCGATAAAATTTTAGAGAATTTTTTATTCATTCTTGAGCTCCTTCGAGTTAATATAAGTAAGATTATACATTTTTAGGATATCGATATATATAGATATATAGAGATAAGGAAAAAATAATAAAATAGGCATAGTGCAAAATATATATTATGAACTTGCAACACGATGCCTCCTTTTGCTCTGAATTTATTGAAATTTTATAAAGGGGAGAAGAGTTGAATAAAGGTTTCACCCTAAGAGAGGGAGATAAGGTGAAGTTAATTAAAATATTACTATTTTCATTTATGATTTTTCTTGTTGCTTGCAATGACGAGGAACATCTTATATTTGATAACAAAAAGGATGCAGAACAGGAAATTGGTGAATTTAAAACACCAGTAATGCTAGAGGGCTATCAAATGAAAAAAATAACGTATGAAAATGATGGCTTTACACACCCAGTAACAAAAGTGTTCTACGAAAAGGGAGGTCATAACATTACGTTTATGATTGCATCTTCATGGTTTGATGATCAGCCATCGAAGAAGATTGAAAACGATCAAATAGCAGAAATGGAATGGATTTCAAAAGATAAAGAATTTGTATTAAAGTGGAGAAAATCCGATCAACAAAGCTACAAATACCTATTTACTAATAATAAAGAAGATAAAGATTGGTTAATTTCCGTTGCAGAACATTATTAAGTTGTTGGGCCGCTTTCGAAGGATGAAATCTGTTCTTATTGCATTTTATCGTTAGATAGTAGTTTTATAATGAAATGGAATATTTCACCAATATGCCGTTTCCTTATGATAAAATT
>DATMFU010000046.1:0-4157 GCA_035556015.1 Niallia sp.
TGAAGCACTTCTAGACAAGCAATACCTGCCTGAATTGATGCAGGATTACCAGCATGTGTTCCAGCTTGGTATGCAGGTCCTACTGGTGCTACTTGATCCATAATATCTTTTCTTCCGCCGTATGCGCCAATTGGTAGTCCACCACCAATTAGTTTTCCAAGTGCAGTTAAATCTGGTTTTACACCAAGTAAGTCTTGAGCTCCACCATAAGTAAAACGGAAAGCAGTGATTACTTCATCATAAATCACAAGTGCTCCTGCTTGATGAGTAAGTTCATTAATTCCTTCTAGGAATCCTTCAACAGGTTCCACAATACCGAAGTTTCCTACAATTGGTTCTACTAGGACAGCTGCTACTTGATCGCCCCATTTATCGATTGCATCTTTATATGCATCTAAATCATTAAATGGAACGGTAATAACATCTGCTGCGATGACAGATGGTACACCAGCAGAGTCAGGAGTACCTAATGTAGAAGGACCAGAACCTGCAGCTACTAACATTGGATCAGAATGTCCGTGGTAGCATCCAGCGAATTTAATGACTTTATTACGTCCAGTATAAGCACGAGCTACACGAATAGTAGTCATTACTGCTTCTGTACCAGAATTCATAAAGCGAACTTTTTCTAAAGAAGGAATAGCTTCTCGTAGCATTTTCGCAAATTTCACTTCATGAGGAGTTGGAGTACCGTATAATAATCCAGTCTCTGCTGCACGAGTAACAGCTTTTGTAATATGTGGATGTGCATGTCCCGTAATAATCGGACCATAAGCAGCCAAGTAATCGATATATTGATTTCCATCTACATCAAAGAAGTAAGCACCTTGTCCTCTTTCCATCACAACAGGAGCTCCTCCACCAACAGCCTTATAAGAACGGGAAGGACTGTTTACCCCGCCGACAATAACATCTAATGCTTCCGCATGTAATTTTTCTGAATTTGTATGTAACATAAGAACCTCCTATAAATCAGTCATGTATCATTTTAGCACTTTTCTTATAAAGATAACAAAAAATGATTTAGCTTTCCTAAAGAGGGATAGGGGACTATAGAATAATCATAATTTTCAAAGACAAGCATACAATTATTTTTGATAGTTAGTTGAGGAATAGGGGGGAGGGACATGGGATTTTATTTCTTATTAGCATTAATCATCTATTTTATTGTGATGAGCTTAAGAACCTTGTTCGTTCCGTACCGCGTAAAAGAAAAATGGGTCTCCTTTGAAAACTTTATGTACTTAATTTTTGTTTATATAACCATCATGATTGGATTTGGTTTAATTTATACGCTATTTCAAATGAATGGAATTCCAGTCTATAATGATGGACACTATCCAGCTTTAAATTATGATTTTCTACATACATTACATACGAGTATTTATTTTAGTGGAGTTACCATGTTTTCCGTAGGCTTTGGCGATATCATGCCAATTGGTTATGGAAGGATGATTGCCATTATTGAGGCATTGATTGGATATACGATACCAGCAGCATTTGTCGCTAGAGCCGTCCTTGATTGGGAAAAATAAGAAGAAAGCCTTTTAGTTGAATTAGTAGAAGAAATTCGATAATGTGTGTTAAAAGGTTTATTCCAAATAAACATACGAATGAAAAATGAACAAGTTGGAAAAGAATCAATGAATGATAAAGGGTGGTTGAAATAATGACAGTTAAAGTAGGAGAACTAGTTCCTGATTTTGAATTAGAGGCAAGTAATGGAGAGAAAGTAAAGCTATCCGATTATAAAGGGAAAAACGTGGTTTTATATTTCTATCCAAAAGATATGACACCAGGTTGTACAACAGAGGCTTGTGATTTTAGAGATCGTCATGCTGACTTTTCTTCTCTTGAAACAGTCGTATTAGGCATTAGTCCAGATCCAATTGGGAGACATCAGAAGTTTATCGAAAAGCATGAACTTCCTTTTCCGTTGTTATCAGATGAAGACCATGCTGTCGCAGAAAACTTTGATGTATGGAAACTAAAGAAAAACTTCGGAAAAGAGTATATGGGAATTGAAAGATCTACCTTCTTAATTGGGAAGGATGGAAAGTTAGTGAAAGAATGGCGAAAAGTGAAAGTAGCTGGCCATGCAGACGAAATCCAAAAGGAATTAGAAAAAATCGAAGCCTAATTTTTTCTGTTTGGGACTACTGTCCATTCCAAAATGAGGGAAGGGCATACTGTATAGTAGAGCATATACCTCCTCATATATATGTCTTTGACCAAGGAATGGTTCCTTGGTCTATTTTTTTGCGGAGCGTAATTGGATAATTATTCTTGGAAATAAATGAAAAATCTGCATATAATATAGAATATATTATCAATTAGAAGCATAAGAGATGGAAGTTAATAATAATTATTCTTTAAAAGGAAGAATTACTTTAGGGAAAACGCTAGCAAAACGACGTTAATACAGTATTCATATTGACAAAACTATTCTCTTATTAGTACACTAATTATAAACATTATAAAATAAGAATATCTTTTAGGAATGGGGTGCATGTCCGTGGAACATAATGAGTTACAGGAAGCTCTTGATAAGCTGAAGGAAACAGGAGTGCGTATTACCCCGCAGCGCCATGCGATACTGGAATATTTAATTAGCTCAATGTCACATCCGACTGCAGATGAAATTTATAAAGCACTTGAAGGCAAGTTTCCGAACATGAGTGTAGCCACTGTTTATAATAATTTAAGAGTATTTCGTGAAGTGAATTTAGTAAAAGAATTAACATATGGTGATTCTTCTAGTAGATTTGATTTCATTACTTCTCATCATTATCATATTATTTGTAAAGAATGTGGCAAGATTGTCGATTTTCACTATCCAGGCCTAGACGAAGTAGAGCAATTTGCTAGTCATGTATCAGGATTTAAAATCAGTCATCACCGTTTAGAAATTTACGGTACATGTCCTGATTGTGCTAAAAACGAAGCGCACTAATAGAAGAAGAGGAAGTCTAAAGGAAATACCCAAGCGATGCTTGTCGTATTTTAGACTCTCCTCTTTTTCTTTTTTACATAGAAAAAATGTAGGGTTCATAGCATTCTATTTTCTTTTATAGTTACTAATTGTCCAGGAAGTAGAGAGTTAGATACTTCTCGTTTTGGGATAAGTATTTAGTTGGAAAAAAGAAGAAGGAAAAAAGTATTACGAATCCTTTTGAATTGTAGTAAGATTTGGATTATGCCTTTCCTTAAGATAGGCAGGATTTCAAAAAAAGTATGTCGAAATAAATACGAAATGGAATAATACACGAGGAGATGGAGGAATACCAATGGAACATATTCTTCGTCCTATTTATCAAGAAAGAGCTAGTCACGCAAATACATTGGGCGTATTAATGATTGATAAGAAACAAAAGGAAATGACTGTAACAGATACATTTGATACGGTTATGTTTATCATTGTGAAAGAAGCAGAACAACCTGTGTTTATTAAACACTACACGTACTCAGAGAAAAAAGCTGCCTTACATATAGTGACAGAAAAACAATTAAGAGAATGGATTCTACTCGGTAATAATAGACGAATTTTTGAATGGATCTATAATGGAAGAGTCGTTTTTGATCGTAATGACTTTATCCATGACCTTAAGAATAAGTTGAAGGAATTCCCTGTCGAAGAACGTAAAAAGAAAATGGCCCTTGAATTCTCTAAGTTAATTAAACGATATATGGATGGAAAAGCATTCTTTGAGAATAAGCATTACTTAGATGCATATAATGACGTAGTTCACTCCTTGCATCATTTAGCAAGATTAGCAGTAATTGAAAATGGATTCCATCCAGAAGTAACTGTTTGGAGTCAGGTAAAACAAATAGAACCAGCTATTTATAAATTATATATTGAATTAGTGAATAGTGATGAAGACATTGAAAAACGATTAGAACTATTATTTTTAGCAAGTGAGTTTTTGATTCACTCAAGAATGAAAACAAGTGTTCAACATATATTAGAAGTTTTAGAGGGAAAAGAATATTGGACGTTCAATGAATTAATGGAGCAGGAAGAACTTCTTATCTATTCTGTTGATTTAGGGATGTTATTAGAATACTTAATTGAAAAACATTTAATAGAAGAAGTGAATGTTTTAACGAAGAGTCCTGGTGTTTATCATCGTTATTATAAGGTGCGAACAAAAAAA
>DATMFU010000047.1:0-3799 GCA_035556015.1 Niallia sp.
ACAGGTCCCTTGTCCCGCCTTCTTTTTAAGTTGTACCTATGTATGTTTTAACACCCGTTACTTTAATTTACTTTCTCTTCCTCTTACACTCTAACTCATTACCTTCAAGTGGGTCAATGAACCTGTCCCTCTGTCCCAAAGTATTGACTCAAGTATTCGGCCCAGGTTTTGTGGCCGGATTTGTTTGGGAGGTTTGATGTGGTTAGGTATTGTTTTAGTTTTTTATTTTTTTCGTCGGGCCAGTTTTCCCAGTGGTCTATGTAGGTGATGTTGTTTTTCTTTGCGAAGTTTTTAATTTCTTCTACTTGTATTGGAAAATAGGTGGCGCTGTAGATTGGGTTTGAGGGTTGTAGTAGTATCGTTACCTGCTCATTTTTCTTTTTCCATGTATCCATTATTTTTTGAATATATCCGATTCGATTTTTCATGGAAATTTTCCGGCTGTTGTCACTGATCATGAACGGTTCAAAGATGATAATGTCCGGTTTTAGGTCATTTACTTTTTCGAATGAGTTTGTTCTAATGACCTCAACTGTTGTTTTATCTCCTTCTGATAGAATGTTTAGATTGAAAAATTTTTCTCCATAGGTCTTTATTAAATGTTGATTTAGAAGGTCTGGCCAGGCCCCTTTTTCAGTTGAGGAGCTTTCTGATCCATAAATGACCAGGTTTAAAGATTTTCCATTCATTGACGCTTCGGTTATTTTCCTTTGAAGTTCCGGTGGCAGGTTTTGGGTGTATGCAGCAAGTTCTTGTTCTTTTTTCTCTTGTTCTGTTTGTTGAGGTGTTTTTTCTTTTGTAGGTTCTGGTTCTATTTCTACTGGTTGCTCTACGATTACCGAAGTGTCTCTTTGGACAATTTGTTCAGCTTGAGCTGAAATCTTTTGGTTCCAGTGAATATTTCCCGCAATAATCACTCCTGCACTTACTGTTACGATCGCACCACATACTAGATTCTTCATTTATACCCTCCAAAATGTCATTGTTATGGTCTATGGAATCGATTCCTGTTATATGAGGAATTCAGGTTTTAATAGATTACCAGTTGATCACACTACCATTATATGGGATACAAGTTTGCATCGCCTATCATATTCAATTGACAAAACTCGGGTTATCCCAACAGATTAGCGAGGGTTTGACGTCTTTAGTTTTTATTCGATATCTATTTGTGACGATGTGACTCAGAAATTGTCTTATTTTTTATTGCAATTCTAGCAAATACACCTTACATCTCTCTAAAACTAAGAGGTTTTCTTAGTAACATACCGGCAATTTGGAAAATTACTGCAACCTTTAAAAACACCATACTTCCCCTTACGATTCACTAAACTCCCACCGCATCTTGGACATATGTTTGCATGCACTTTGTTCTTTTCTTCTCTAAGTGTTGTCTTAATTGTTTGAACATGCTCTTTTCTCTCGTTTCTATCCAATCTCTTTAACTGCTCAAGTCTTGTCACAGATTGATTTACCTGAAAATAACTTAATAAATGCTTTTGTTGCTTCAAAATCGTTTTACTAATTCTCGGAATATATGTAATTATTGTTCTTGCATCACGTACTTCAATCTTTTTTAACGTTGCCCTCATACTAAATGCAATCATTGAATGAAAAACAGCAGAATCCTCAAGCTGCAAATAGTCTTGAACAGCCTTAATATGACCGTAGTTTTGGTGGATGGGATTGTAAAACCTTTCTTTACGTTGATAATTCACTTGTGTCCAATATTTATTCTTTTCAGATCCATAGATCCAGCCCTTGTAGTTCTTAGTTTCAATCACAAAAATTCCATACCTTGAAATAATAAGATGATCAATTTGTGTTGTTTTCCCCTTAGCTGTTGGAATATATAAATCATGAAACACCCGGTATTCCTTCGGATCTAACTTACTCAAAAACAACGTAACTGACTTTTCTCCTAAGATACCTTTTACTTTTGGTAGACTTAAAATAAAAGCGATAACAACTAATAATATAATTAGTTCCATATTTCACCTCCGGTTACAATTATATAAGGTATGGTTCTTTTATACTAGGTTGATTAACACTTAATTAACGTACATTTCTCGAATTCCTGGAAATAGAATAAACTCATATATATCGAAAAGAAGATAAATAAGTTTTAATAAAAAAACTTTTCAAAATCCTCATAATATAAAACCAAGTAACACAATTTCATTCCATAACGGATGAACGGAAACTTTGCGTTCCATTTGCTCTAAAGCAATTTTTCTGCGGATTTGCTCTTTTACATCATCAAAGTAACCAATTAGAAAACCGGTTAATAGTGGTGTAAAGGTTAAAATACAACGGAATGTTTTTGGTTCATTTTCATAACTATGGAAAAATCCAAACTAACCTTCAATAGGTTACTCATTTAATAATATATTAGTATTGAAGTTTGATATGGTAGAAGATAGATATTAATTAGTAATAATCACCATTAAAAGGAGTGATATGTCGTGTTAAAAAATAAAAAAAGGGTAATTTTTATCAGTTTATTTACAACTGTTGTGATTGCTTTTATTCCATTTATGGGAATTCGTATCGAAAAAAATTATGAATTTACATATTATTTTTTTGGTTTTCCTGCACAATGGTTAGGTTATTATGGAGACGTTGAGTTTAGTTTTGCCCCTTTAGGTTTCTTGTTTAATTTTGCTATTTTTTATGTATTGTTTGTATTTCTCAAAAAAATATCAAATAAAAAAGCATGTTGAATTGCATGTTCAGCTTGTTGAGAAAGTGGGTATTTTAAAAGGGATGTTTCCTTAATTATTTATTAATTTGTCTTATGTATCGATTTTTCACAGAGTGCCCATTTATACAGTCGAACTGTCGATAACCCTATGTGATAAAAAATTCATGCTCTAACAGTTTTTTTGTAAATTGAACGAGCATATTCGGAAATCTCCTTCTGGATATGGGGGATAGATATATTAATTATATAAGTACCCTATGAAAATAAATAAGGTTGGGCAACTAAAAAACCTGTTGTCCAACAGATATATGATGTATTATCTCAGGTCTTCTTATACGTGTAGAGATCTGCATATGTATAAATTCCTCATGTGAAGGCCCTTATTCACAATCCTTCCCCATTCACAAACTCTTTCTCATTTGTTTCAATAATTGCATTTCATAAATATATTTATCCAGTTGTTTACTCTTACCAATTGTTCTTGTACTATTAAGTCCGTATTTTCGGGCATTTTTCTTGATCTCTTCCTTAAGTTCAAGAATAGTCTTTTCAAGCTGCGACTCTAAGTTTTCTAATACTTCTGATGTTAATGCTGTAACCATTTCTGTAAACTCCTAGTAGGTATTTGTACCTATTAGTTTACCATATTAAAGCATTGGAGGAAATTAGCAAATTAAGGAATTACATGCATTAACAATAGGTTCGTCTAAACTCTTCTTCAACCTAGTGGGACGAGGAACCTGTCCCCGTGACCCAGTCATGCAGTTCCCAAAATAGGTTGCTTTTGTTTTCTTTGCGTAGTTTTAGGGTGAAGGTTTCGTGTAGGATGCGGTAGAAGTATCCTTCGAATGTGGTGTGAATCTTTCCCCTCTTTTTTGCAAAGACTGTTTGTTTGAAGGCGCTGATGATACAGTCCATAAAGTCTTCGATTGTTTTGCCGTGATCGAATTTGTTATAGATGATCATGACTCGGTGCCAAAGGTTATATATATCGATAGCGTTAAAAAATGGTTGTGCGGTTTTTTTGAATTCTTCCGGGATAGATTCTGGTAGATAGTTGGAGTCTAATTCTTGTAGTGTTGGTTCACATGCTTC
>DATMFU010000048.1:0-16744 GCA_035556015.1 Niallia sp.
TTCACTCTTTTCTTAGCAGCTGTGTTAGTTATTCTATATCTCTTATTTATTTATCCACTCACGATAACGAATGATAAGTATGAGTTTGTTGCAGCAAAAGCAACTGTAGCAGAGATAGAGGAAGAATCTACAAATGAAAAACATATTGCAGTAGTTCCTGAAAAATATGCTCGCTATCGAAGCGAAAAAAAATTAGGAGAACTCTCACATGCTTCCTACTATGATCTCGGTGTTTCTACTTTACAGAAAATCGATGGTCATCTTTATTGGGTAACACCTATCGAATACACTGGATTTTTCAAATGGTTAAAAGACCAAGATGTCCCTGGATATATTAAAATGAGCGCAGAAGATGAAAATGAAGATGCTGTATTAGTGAAAACTTCTATGAAATATGTCCCTTCTGCTTATTTCCACGAGGATTTACAAAGACTGGTTAGAAATAAACATAAAGATTCTATACTATTAGAGGCAAGCTTTGAACCAGATGATGAAGATAACCCATATTATGTCGTTCCATATGGTTATTATAATAAGTTTAGAGAAATTGTTGATATTCATGGAATTTATATTATTGATCCTACTTCTGGTAAAGTAGAAGATTATGCAATGAATGAGATCCCTGAATTTATTGATCATGTTATTCCAACAAGTGTAGCCGAGGATTGGAATGAATGGTATGGAAAATATATTCATGGCTTCTGGAATACTTTATTTGCAAAAGAAGATATGAAACTTCCAACCTCTTGGGAAGATGAAAATGAGGTGAATGGAGTATTTAATGAATCATTGCAGCTTCATTGGTTTACGGATTTTACCCGTCCTAAGTCAGATAGTGGCAGTATGGTTGGATATTCCATGCTCAACGCTAGAAATGGAAAACTTACTTTCTATACAGAAGCAAATGGTTCCTTAAATGGTAAATCAGCTATTAATGTGGCCGAAAAGACATTCCGAGCCCAAAAGTACGAAGCAGGCACTCCACTACTTTATACTGTCTACGGACAATTCACTTGGGTTGTTCCTTTAATGGATAGTAATCATGTTTTACGAGAAATCATGCTCATTAACGCAAAAGATGAAAAGGTATATAGCTATAACACAAAGAAATCAAAATTATTTAATGACTATAAATATGCGTTAGCTACCCTTTTAAAAAATGATAAAACAGTTCCTAACGATCTAGCTCTAAACAAAAAGGCAAGTGGTACCGTGAGTTACATCTATAAATCAGAATTTGAGAATAATACGATTGTTAAATTCATGTTAGAAGGAAATAAAACCATTTTCCAAGTGGCATCAAATGATTTTCCATATAGTATTTTCTTAGAAAAAGGTATGAAGGTTAGTCTAGACTATATGGATACAGAGGAAACAATTGCTTCTGTTGAAAATTTAGTAATAGAGGCACAAGAATTAAAATAGTTTATTTATAGAGAAGGGAACAAGCATTTTCCCTTCTTCTCCATAAAATATTAGGAGAAAAAAGATTAAAGGAGAATGGACTTGATTATCCTCATACTAGCTTCTTACTTAATTGGTTCTTTCCCTACTGCTTTAATTATTGGTAAAGTATTCTATGGCATCGATATTCGAAAACACGGAAGTTTCAACCCAGGAGCCACCAATTCAATTAGAGTATTAGGAAAAAGAGCTGGTATTGTCGTTTTACTTTTAGACATTGGAAAAGGGGCTTTAGCAGCAAGCTTGCCCTATTTATTAATGGTTGATATTAATCCATTATATACTGGGTTAATTGCTGTTATCGGTCATTGTTTCCCCATTTTCGCAGGCTTTCGTGGTGGAAAGGCAATTGCAACTACAGCTGGTACTCTCTTAGTTGTGAATCCACTGTTATTTTTAATCACTTATATTGCCTTTATTCTGGTTATATTCATCACAAAGTATGTTTTTTTAGGTAGTATATCTGTAGGACTCACTATACTTCTCTATGCTTATTTTTCTCCTGAAATTACACATGATTGGCTCTTTATCTTATTTTTAATTCTATTAATCTTCTTGCATCGCTCTAATATTATTAATTTTATTCAGCATAAAGAACCAAAAATTAATGACAAAAACATAAAAAAAGATCGAATCACTACGAAAAAAATAGGATAGAAGCCTAAGTTAGGACAAGCTTTTTCCTAGAATGTAGGATACTGTAGTTTTTGAACTTTTCCTGGGAAATAGCAGGAGAAATTGTCGAGAATATATTAACTAGTAAATAGTTAAAGCATGGATTATGTAGTGTACTCAAGTAAGTTAGATACCATTTCTAACAGTTTGGGACGCAATTCATATTCCATGTTTTTTCCATTTGATAATGTTGCATCTTTTGTTACAATTACTTTCTTTTTAGGATATGAGATTCTATCATAATAATCCTCGTATTCTATCTTATTTACTCCCCTATTGTTCCTAATTAGGGTTTCTATACTAAAAAGGAAAGAAACCTAAATCAGGTGTTTCAATAATGTAACACTGTGTAACCTTATTTATGATATGATGAGCCTAACAGATATTGGATATATAGAGAGAAAGGAACGAGAAGAATGTTTTCTTATGAAGTAATTGCTTCATTCAATGAGTTAGAAACATCTATCTATAACTATATTTGTCAAAACAGCGAGAAAGTTCCTTATATGCGTATTAGAGAATTGGCAGATGAAACCCATGTATCAACTGCTACCATTCTTCGATTTTGCCGTAAATTAGACTGTGAGGGTTTTTCTGAATTTAAAACAAGATTGAAAATAGAATTAGGTAAAACCGAGAAGGTGCAAATAAAAAGTTCTAATCACTCTGTTTTAGAGTTTTTTGAAAGGACTTTAAAAGGAGAAATAGAGGAACGTATTAGTGAAGCTGCCGATATGATAGGAAAAGCAGAAACAGTAATCTTTATTGGGAATGGTAGTTCTGGCATAATGGCAGAATATGGATCTAGATATTTCTCTATATTAGACAAAACTTCCATTTATATAAAGGACCCATTTCAACCTTATTATTCAAACCATCGAGATAACAAAGTAACCATTGCATTATCTGTTTCAGGAGAAAATATTTATACTATCATGCATGTGAATCAGATAAAGCAAGAGGGAAGTAAAATTATCAGTATTACAAATGATAAGTTATCCACACTTGCGAAGATATCGGATATAAATATCCCCTACTATGTAACAAAAGAAACCTTTAAAACATCAGATATTACTACCCAAGTACCAGTTGTATACATTTTAGAAGCAATCGCTAGAGAAATACATAAAATGCGTTCATCATCATAACTCCTATTTAGACTTAGACAAACTAAAATTAGTTTGTCTTTTTGTATCCAGAATAGGATTCTTTTTTTGCAAAATAAAAAAGGGGATTTCTCCCCTTTCTCCTTTTAAAACTATCGCTTATTGATTTCTTGAACCAATAATTTGTTTACCATTTGCGGGTTAGCTTGACCTTTTGTTGCTTTCATCAACTGACCAACAAGGAATCCAACCGCTTTTTGTTTCCCATTTTTAAAGTCTTCTATGGATTGAGGGTTATTATCCAACACTTCACCAATGATTTTTAATAGTGCTCCTTCATCAGAAATTTGCACTAATCCCTTCTCTTTCACAATGGCTTCAGCATTTCCGCCATTTTCAATTAGCTCTTTAAAAACTTGTTTTGCAATTTTGCTAGAGATTGTTCCATTAGCAATAAGCTTGATCATACCTGCTAAATTTTCTGGAGTTAATTTCACTTCTGCTAGCTCTTTTTGCTCTGCATTTAAATAAGCAGATACGTCTCCCATAACCCAGTTAGAAGCTGCTTTTGCTTCTGCTCCATTTGCAACTGTTTCTTCAAAGAAATCGGCCATTTCTTTTGTAACAGTTAATACCTTTGCATCATATTCTGGTAAGCTCCACTCTTCCATATAACGCTTCTGTCTTGCATCAGGTAATTCAGGAATCTCCGCAGCAATACGATTTTTCCATTCTTCATCTATATATACATCCAATAAATCCGGCTCTGGGAAGTAACGATAATCATCAGATCCTTCCTTCACACGCATTAGTATAGTTGTATTAGTAGCCTCATCAAATCGACGAGTTTCTTGATTAATTACACCGCCGGATGACACAACCTCTTTCTGACGCTTTTCTTCATACTCTAAACCTTTACGAACAAAGTTAAAAGAGTTTAAATTTTTCAATTCTGTTTTTGTACCAAATTCTTTTTGGCCAACTGGACGGATAGAAATATTTGCATCACAACGCAAAGATCCCTCTTCCATTTTACAATCCGATACACCTGTATACTGAATAATGGACTTTAACTTCTCTAAATAAGCATATGCCTCATTTGGTGTACGGATATCTGGTTCAGAAACAATCTCAATTAAAGGTGTTCCTTGACGGTTAAAGTCGACTAAAGAATAACCCTTCTCATGATTCAACTTACCAGCATCCTCTTCTAAGTGGACACGTGTAATCCCTATTTTTTTCTTATAACCATCTACTTCAATCTCGATAAAACCATGTTCTCCAATTGGTTTATCGAATTGTGAGATTTGATATGCTTTCGGATTATCTGGATAGAAATAGTTCTTTCTGTCAAACTTTGTTTCTGTAGCAATTTCACAATTTAATGCCATGGAAGCCTTCATTCCGTATTCTACTGCTTTTTTATTCAATACAGGAAGAACACCTGGATAGCCAAGGTCGATCACAGTTGTATTTGTATTTGGTGCAGCTCCAAAATGGTTTGGACTGGCAGAAAAAATCTTAGATTCTGTTTTTAATTCTACATGGACTTCAAGCCCTATGACTGTTTCAAATTCCATCTTTGTTTCACCCCTTACAGCGTTGGTTTTTGTTTATGATAATCTGTTGCCTGTTCAAATGCATAAGCGACTTTATAAATAGAAGCTTCGTCAAAATGCTTCCCTATAATTTGCAATCCTAATGGTAACCCATTAGAGAATCCACAAGGAACAGAGATTCCTGGTACACCTGCAAGATTCACTGGTATTGTGAGAATATCATTTGCATACATAGTTAATGGATCATCCACATTTTCACCCAACTTAAACGCAGGAGTTGGTGTAGTTGGTCCAACAATAACATCATATTTCTCAAATACATCCTCAAAATCCTTTTTAATTAGCGTACGTACTTTTTGAGCTTTTTTATAATAAGCATCATAATATCCTGAGCTTAAAGCAAATGTACCAAGCATGATTCTACGTTTTACCTCATCACCGAAGCCTTCAGAGCGGGAACGTTTATATAACTCAATTAATGTTTCAGCATCTTCTGCACGATAGCCATAACGAACACCGTCAAAACGAGAAAGGTTTGCTGAAGCTTCTGAAGAAGATAATAAATAATACGTAGCAAGTGCATATTTACTGTGTGGTAAAGATACTTCTTCCCAAGTAGCTCCTAATTTTTCTAATACTTTTAAAGCGTCCAGAACAGATTGGCGCACTTCTTCTTTAACACCTTCAGCTAAGTATTCTTTAGGAACGGCAATTCTCATTCCTTTTATATCGCCAGTTAATCCTTTTGTAAAATCAGGAACATCTACATTTGCTGAAGTAGAATCCATTGGATCTACACCTGAAATAGCCTGAAGTAAGAAAGCATTATCCTCTACTGTACGAGTAATTGGACCAATTTGATCTAAAGAAGAGGCAAATGCTACTAGTCCAAAACGAGAAATACGTCCGTATGTAGGTTTTAGTCCAACAACCCCACAAAAAGCTGCAGGCTGACGAATAGAACCACCAGTATCTGATCCAAGAGAAAATAATACTTCTCCAGCTGCTACAGATGCAGCAGAACCACCTGATGATCCACCAGGAACACGGTCAAGATTCCATGGATTTTTTGTTTTTTGATAATAAGAGTTTTCCGTAGATGACCCCATTGCGAACTCATCCATATTTAGCTTACCAATTGTTACAGCATTTGCTGCCTGTAATTTTCCCATTACTGTTGCATTATAAATAGGTTGAAAATTCTCTAAAATTTTACTAGAACAAGTCGTTCTTAAGTCTTTTGTCACAATATTATCTTTAATACCAATCGGCATTCCAAATAGACTTCCTGACTGCTCTCCGTTAATTAATTTACGATCTAGTTCCTTTGCTTGAAGTAAGGCATTTTCTTCATCTAGTGTAAGAAATGCTTGTACTTTTCCATCCACATCTTTTATGCGATCATAAGATTCTTTCACCAAATCCGTTACGGATAGTTCTTTCTTATGTAATAATTCCTGTAAATCCGTCATCCTTTGATCAAATAGACTCATTTTCTTTCCCCCCTTATTCGATTATCGATGGTACCTTAAATTGGCCATTTTCATGATCAGGTGCATTCTTTAGTACTTCCTCTACTGGAAGTCCTTTTGTCGGTACGTCTTCTCGTAATACATTCTTCATATCTAATACATGAGATGTTGGTTCAATTCCATCTGTATCTAACTCATTTAATTGCTCTGCAAATGAAATAATAGCATCCAATTGTTTTTGAAAAACTTCTGCTTCTTCCTCAGAAACTGCAAGTCTTGCCAAATTTGCTACATGTTTCACTTCTTCTTTTGTAATTCTTGACATGTTATGTCACCTCCATCATAATCGTACAACGCAATAATCTGATAATATCAAACAAAACAGTACTAACGCAATAAGGAAAGAAAGAACTAACCTTATTTCGATTCATTTATCATATCTTTTTTTCCTGATAAGAAAGTAAAGGTTCATACATCATCCATGCATGGTTTTCTGTTATATACTCTTCTTCCAACATATTACCCATTTGATTATACTTTTTACGGTATATTTGGTTATGGCGAATATATCCACCAAAATATGCAGGAGTAATTTGATGATTCTTTTCTATAACTTCATATTGATATAACTTAGGAACTTCTGCTCTCCATTCTCCCGTTAAATGAGTAGATGTAACAGCCAAACATAATTGGAACGCATAATCTGTATTATTCTTTATTTGTAAATCTAAATAATTATATGCACAAGTGGCGCCACTACCAAATGGCTGTGTCCGTTTTGAGTCTGGGAAAACATCATAACTATGTCGATGTCTTTCCACTACGGTAAGAGGTGTATGAAGAGTCATCCAATAGATTAAATTGGATAACTGACAAAGCCCACCACCAACTCCCGCTTTATAGCTACCAGAATAAAGAACCATTCCATCTACATAACCTTTTTTATACGTTGGTTTACCAATCAACTTCCAATAGGAAAAAGTTTCACCAGGTTCAATCTTAATATTGTTTATTTTGGAAACAGCTAGCTTTAAATTAATGATTTTATTCTTTTGGAGTTCCATGTCCACTCCTTTTAATTCTCTAAGTAGAATGGTTTGATGGGAAAAATGGCTGTATGGCAAAGGTTCAGTGACTTTTTTCTTTGCATATTTAGTATCTTTAATAAACCATTCCATATATCTTTTCGTTGTATAATATTTCTTTCCTATATAAAGACGGATGGCAGATCTATTTTTAGGTCTCAGTTTCGTAATATCCATATATCCTCCAGAAATCTTTTTTACCAATATTTCTATATCCAAATTATAGAATCCTTTTTGTTATAGAAAATACTTGCTTGTAGTACATTAGGAAAAAATAAAATAATCTTATATAATACTATAAGGTTAGAACACTATAATTTAAGTTAGGTGACAATTATGGAAGAAATAGATTCATTAAAATTAGAAAACCAATTATGTTTTCTTTTATATGCCAGTTCTCGTGAATTAACGAAGAAATATAAAATATTATTAGAAGAATTAGAAGTTACGTATCCTCAATATTTAGCACTTTTACTTCTCTGGGAACATAAAAGTCTTAGTGTAAAAGAAATGGGGGAGCATCTATATCTAGATTCAGGCACTCTTACGCCTATGTTAAAGAGAATGGAACAACAAGGTTTAATCCTAAGACAACGTTCTCTAACAGATGAACGATCTGTGGTTATTTCCTTAACTGATAAAGGTACTTCTTTAAAACAAAAAGCAGAGTGTATTCCTGCTGAAGTAATAAAGCAATTTGGAAAAGATGCAAAAGAAATGGATGGACTAATGAAATCTCTGCAAGATCTATTACATGTACTTACTAACAAAGAAAAATAAAAAAGTGGAAGCAAATGCTTCCACTTTTTTATGCTGTTACTACTTCTAATTGTACATCAATATTGCCTCTTGTTGCTTTTGAATATGGGCAAAAATCATGGGCTTTATGAACAAGGTTCTCTAATACTGACTTTTCTACTCCTGCCGCTTTAACCGTTAATTTCACGGCTAATTTAAACCCTTTATCTGTTTCATCATTTAATAAACTAACAGATGCAGTAGTCTCAGAATCAAGTTTCACCTTTTCTTTACCAGCTATTAAATTTAAAGCTCCATCAAAGCAGGAAGCATAACCTGCTGCAAATAATTGTTCTGGATTAGTTGCGTCCTCTAATTCCTTTGCTCTAGGTGTTCCTGGCATTGCTGTATCAAACTGAAGAACATAATCTTCTGACTCTACACGTCCTTCTCTTCCTCCTGTTGCTGTTGCCGATGTAGTTAAAACTGCCATTTTTATAACCTCCCGTTTTATAATTATTTACAATTCAATTTTACACAATTGAATTGTAAATAACAATTATTTTGTTTTCTTATTTTATTTCACTATTTTTACAAGAATAAACATAAAGAAAAGAAAAACTCAGAAAGTAACAAGATTCATGCTTGCATCTTCCTGAGTATATTCCCCAAATTATTATTTACTTAACCACTTTCCAATAGATGAAAATAATCCCTTCTTCTCTACATGTTGAGAAGAGTTATCTTCTTGTAGGTCGTCCCCTTTATTTTCCACATAAATATTTTCTTTATCAATTGCGTGATCATACGCAATCAATAAACCAATCTCCGTGTCACCATCTTTATTCGTTACAATGGTATACTCCATATTTACTTGGTTAGCTACCTTAATATATTTAGATAAATAAGAGTAGTCTAAATGTCCATTTAAGTATAATTTTGCTCCCTTATTCGTTTTCATGGCTTCCTCAATTTCTTTATAAACAGAAGTTTCCATCACTTGAGATTGCTTTAATGCAACTACTACTCTTTCTCTCAGGGAGCCAAGGAATTGAATACGCTCAGCTGGATTTATTTCCTTGGCCCCGTACATGCCTTTCTGTAAATAATCTTCTAGATTAGGATTAGACATATTCTCAACTCTCCTTTTATATTTCCTTAGTCATACTATACTCTAATACAAGAGTAAAATACTTTTGTCCACCATAAAAAATATAAAAAAAAGGAGTAAAAGTGAACAGCTTTACTGTTCCTTTCACATCCTTTCTCCTTTACTGATATATATGAATATAAGGTTCATCTTCCTCCACATCACGAACAATTAATGCCTCAGGCCCGTAAACGGAAGTAATGCTAACCTGAACGGAGTATTGATCATTTGGTGGAAAGTATTCCATAATCTTTCCTGCCACAAACTGTGTAAAACCTACCGCTTCTGCTTCCCCATAAAACTGAATAGGAATTTCTATATTTAAATCTTGTAGTTTATTGTTAACATAAAATGCTCTTCCCACTACACCATTAAAATTAGGGAAATATTCTTCTATATCAAGTTTGAGATAAGAGAACGCATCTGCATCTTCTTTATATTCACTTTTAGAGTCAGGAAATAATACATATTTCTCATTTAATTCTTCCCAATCCCCTAGTTTAGTACTACCTTCTCCTACCTTAGAATAAGCCAGGAAGTTACCTGGAACAACAGAAGAACTATCCTTCTGTTCAAATAGAGAAATAATAACTGGAACCTTTTCTAATCCTTCTACACTTCTAATTCTTTTTATTAGTTCCTCAGCAAGTTTCTTTCCCTCTTTTTCTAGCTTGGTAGTGTCAATATTTATTTTCTTAATTGCTCCATCTTTATCTTTATAACTATAAACAGAATTTAAAGCTAAACCAATTGATACTCCTCCAAGCTTCAAACTCTTATCATCTGTTTTCACTAAATAATCATGTTCTAAAATATGTGCCAAGTAGTTAGGATCACTTTCTTTAGAGGGATTTAATCCCTCATTCTTTCCTGACTTTTTTTCTAACCATTTAGAGATTTGACTAGATTCTATATACTGTCCTTCTTGAAAGTAATAGTTCTCAGGGTCAAAAGCATTCTGAGCAACGCGCATCAAACCTGTTTCAAACTCAGCTATATCATAGCGTGTGTTTAGATTATTTACCACTAGTCCTCTAGCCTTTGAAGCTTTAAAAGGAACCACCACTTTATAATAATCATCTGAAATTTTATAATTTGGTATGATCGCCGTTTCTGTATTATTATCAGCGTCTTCTGTCTTTACTTCCTCTTCTTTATTAAAGCTAGGTGCACAGGCTGATAACAACAAGATCAGCCCCATTATCATAATTACTTGTTTTTTCATCCTCCGAACACACCTTTTTCTTTCAATTCTTCCAAAAGTCTTTCCTCATCCCAGACTTCTATTCCTAATTGCTCTGCTTTTGTTAATTTACTTCCAGCATCTTCCCCAGCAATAACAAGATCTGTTTTTTTACTAACACTACCTGTAATTTTCCCACCAAGTAGCTCAATCTGCTCTTTCGCTTCATTTCTAGAAAGTTGCTCTAACTTTCCTGTTAATACAATTGTTTTACCAGCAAATACTGAATTAGATTCTTCCGTTGATGTTGGCATTGGTCCAGTGTAGACCATATTGACACCTAACTCTTTTAATTCGTCAATAAGCTCTAACACTTCTTCTTGTTCGAAAAAAGTAACAATAGAATCTGCCATTTTTTCTCCAATTTCATTGATTGCTGTTAATCCTTCTTTTGTTGCCTTAGAGAGTTCATCCATGTGTTTAAATTCCATCGCAATCGTTTTTGCTGCTTTCGCTCCAACATGTCTAATACCTAATCCAAATAATAACTTCTCTAGAGAATTCTTTTTAGACACTTGGATTGCTTCTAATAAGTTATTGACGGATTTTTCTCCCATACGTTCTAATTGTATTAATTGTTCAAAGGTAAGCGTATATAAATCTGCTACATCTTCAATTAGTTTTTCTGCAAATAACTGACTAACTACCCGTTCACCAAGTCCATCAATATTCATAGCATTTCTAGACACAAAATGTATAAGGCCTTCTCTAATTTGAGCTGGGCACTTCGGATTAATACAACGTAGTGCAACTTCCCCTTCTAAACGAACTAATTCACTTTCACATTCTGGACAATGTGTTGGCATAGAAAATTCTACTTCTTCTCCAGTTCTTCTATCCACTAGCACATTAACCACTTCTGGAATAATGTCTCCTGCCTTTTTTACAACAACACTATCGCCGATTTTTATATCCTTTTCACGGATTAAATCTTCGTTATGTAGAGTAGCCCTCTTTACAGTTGTTCCAGCTACTTTTACAGGCTCTAATAAAGCTGTTGGAGTTACTACTCCAGTTCTTCCGACATTCAATTCAATTTGTATTAATTTAGTTACTACTTCTTCTGCTGGGAACTTATAGGCAATTGCCCATCTCGGACTTTTTGCCGTGGTTCCGAGTTGTTCTTGTTGTGCAAGCCCATCTACTTTAATTACAATTCCATCTATTTCATAAGGTAAGTGTGGACGTTTTTCTTGCCAACCTTCTATATATTCCAAAACGTCCTCTATTGTTGCACATTTTCTTCTTTCTTTATTTGTCTTAAAACCTAAAGTATCTAATAGATCTAAGCCTTCACTATGAGATAAAACTCCTGTTTGTCCTACATCTCCAATTGCGTATAGAAAGACATCCAAGTTACGAGATGCTGCAATTCTAGGATCTAATTGTCTAAGTGATCCAGCAGCAGCATTTCTTGGGTTAGCAAACGGCTCTTCTCCATTTTCATCCTTTTTCTTATTTAATGCTTCGAAGGATTTCTTTGGCATAAAAGCCTCCCCTCTCACCTCAATACTTACAGGCTGATTAAGGCGAAGGGGAATGGAACGGATTGTTTTTAGATTCGCAGTAATATCTTCTCCAATCGTCCCATCTCCTCTTGTCGCACCTTGTTCAAAAAGGCCATCTTCATAGCGAAGAGATACAGCAAGTCCATCAATTTTCAATTCACATACATACGAAAAATCATCCCCAATTGCCCCACGAACTTTACGGTCGAAATCACGTAAATCTGCTTCATTAAATGCGTTTCCTAAGCTTAGCATCGGCTTTAGATGTTCCACTTTAGAAAACATATCTAAAACATCCCCTCCTACTCGTTGAGAAGGAGAGTCATTTGTTTTAAGAGATGGAAATTGCTCTTCTAAATGAATCAACTCGTTTATTAATGCATCATATTCCGCATCTGGAATTGAGGGTTTATCCAAAACGTAGTATTCATAACCATATTTATTTAATAACTGATGAAGTTCTTTTACTCTCTTTTCTGCAAGGTTCAGTTCCATATAACCTTTCCTTTCTCTTATCCTTTTTGAATAGGAGCAAATTTTGCTAGTAGACGTTTAATGCCTGTTGGACTTGGAAAAGCAATATCGAGTTCCTTCGAATCGCCTTCTCCTTTTACACTAACAACCGTTCCAGTTCCCCATTTTCCATGAATCGCTTTGTCCCCTACATTCCAGCCAATTCCTTCTCCACCGGTTGGAGTAGTATTAGGGCGAATAACAGCTTTTCTAGTAGGTTGTGAAGAGGTAGCACTAGTAGGACGAGAAGAAGCTCTTTGTCCTTTACTGATATTTAAACCTTCTAATAAGTCATCTGGTATTTCCTTCACAAAACGGGAAGGAGCATTCATGTTTGTTCGTCCAAATAATGTTCTCATTTGCGCATTTGTTAAATAAAGTTGCTGTTCTGCTCTTGTTATTCCTACATATGCAAGACGACGTTCCTCTTCCATCTCCGTTTCTTCCATTAAAGAACGAGAGTGAGGAAATACTCCTTCTTCTAAACCAATTAAAAATACAACTGGAAATTCAAGCCCCTTCGCAGAATGCAGTGTCATCAGAACTATTGAATCTGTTTCATTTCCATCTTCATCTAGTTTATCGATATCAGCTACTAAAGCTAAGTCTGTTAAGAATGCAATTAAAGATTTATCTTCATTTGTATCCTCAAAGTTTTTGGATACAGACATAAATTCTTCAATATTTTCTAATCTACTTTGTGCCTCAATGGACTTTTCTGCTTTTAACATTTCCACATAGCCTGATTTATCAATAATTTGTTCCACTAATTCAGTGACAGATAAATAGTCTAGCATTTGATGAAAATGACGAATCAAATCACGGAATTCAATTGCTGCTTTTGTTATTTTAGGACTTAATCCAATTAGCTCTATTGCTTCCAGTGCATGATACATTGACATGTCATGCATCGCAGCAAAATTGGCAATTTTATCAATGGAACTAGAACCTATTCCCCGTTTTGGAACATTAATAACTCTTTGGAAGCTAATATCATCATTCGGGTTAGAAACTAAACGTAAATAAGCAAGTGTATCTTTAATTTCTTTTCGATCGTAGAACTTTATACCTCCTACGATGGAATAATCTATATTTGCTTTAAGTAGCATTTCTTCCATAACACGAGATTGAGCATTTGTTCGATACAGGATTGCGATATCTGATAGATTTAAATCGTTATTTCTTCTAAGTTCTTGTATCTTTCCAATAACGAATTGCGCTTCTCCTTTTTCGCTATCTGCACGATAATAATATATCTTGTTTCCTTCATCATTTTCAGTCCAAAGATTTTTTTCTTTTCGACTAGAGTTATTCGCAATAACCTGATTAGCTGCTTGAAGAATTCGTTTTGTCGAGCGATAGTTTTGCTCTAACATAACAACTTTGGCATTAGGATAATCTTTTTCAAAGGAAAGGATATTAGCAATATCTGCTCCACGCCATGCATAAATGGATTGATCAGAGTCTCCTACTACACAAAGATTACGAAATCTACTAGCAAGTAACTTTACAAGCATATATTGCGATCTATTTGTATCCTGATATTCGTCTACATGAATATACTGAAACTTTCGCTGATAAAATTCTAAAACTTCCGGTACTCTTTGAAAAAGATGGATGGTTTGCATAATTAAATCATCAAAATCTAATGCTTGGTTTTTTCTTAATCTTCTTTGATACTCTGCATAAACGTCACTTACTATTTGAGAAAAGTAATCGCCTGCAGTTTTTGCAAATTCTTCTGGAGTAACAAGCTCATTCTTTGCTGAACTAATACTTGCTAGAATAGCGCGAGGATCGTATTTCTTTGGATCAATATTGCGGTCTTTCAATATCCCTTTAACAACAGATTGTTGATCAGTTGTATCGAGTATTGTAAAGTTTCGATTATAGCCAATACGATCTATATCTTTTCTTAATATTCTTACACACATCGAGTGAAAAGTGGAAATCCATATATCTTCACTTGCCCCACCTAACACTGCAGCAATTCTCTGACGCATTTCCTTTGCTGCTTTATTTGTAAAGGTAATCGCTAAGATATTGTATGGATTTACCCCTTTTTCCACCATAAGATACGCAATTCTTTGAGTTAATACTCTTGTTTTACCACTACCTGCTCCAGCCATTATTAATAAAGGACCATCTGTTGACTTAACAGCCTCTTTTTGCTGAGGATTTAATCCATTTAATATTTTATCTGTTAAATATTGCATTCCTTTTCTTCACCACCATAAGAACATATATTCTATTTTAACTTAGTCTACTATGCTATTCAACGATTGCTTATTTAATCTTTACTGTACTAAGGGCTGCGTCTATATCCTCATAGATAATATTTCCGATTACAATAACATCCGCATATTTCGCCATTTCCTCTGCCTGTTTAACTGTATTTATACCTCCACCATAGAAAAGAGTCGTTTTCGTTAAATTATCTTTGGCAACTTTAACATAAGATGGATCACCATATTTTCCACTGTACTCTAGATAAAAGATGGGAAGATGAAACATTTTTTCAGACATCATTGCGTATGCTGCAACATCATCTACAGACAAATCGGTATTAGCATTGGTTAATTCCGCTACTTTACAGTCTTTATTTAAGACACAATACCCTTGTATGAGAAACTCATCCCAGTCCATAATTTCTCCGTATTCTTTTACTGCTTCATGATGAAGACCAGTAACATACTTAGTATCCTTACTATTTAAAACAGTTGGAATAAAATATAAGTCAAACCCAGGAGATACTGACTCTAGGGTAGAAATTTCTAATATACAAGGAACCGTATAACGACGCACTCGTGCCATTAAATTCAACACATTTTCTAATGTCACTCCATCTGTTCCACCAATGATGATAGCGTCTGTTCCAGATTCACATATTTTTTCAAGATTTTCATCTGTTATTTCTTTATTAGGATCTAATTTAAACACATGACGCCATTCACGCACATCATACATGCATACTTCCTCCATTCTCTCCATTACATCATTTCATTATAGCATTAGATAATGCATGACAAAAGAAATCCTTCTGTTTCATTCCATGTAAATATTTCATGTTGATTATAATAAAACTTTAATAATTCCATCGATATTAAACGAAATTATTAGAACTCCTTTAGCCATCGCTTCTTACAAAAATGCTATTCATGAGTAGAAAGAAGAAAACAGAAGATGTTATTATCCTTTTATTGGACGTATATTGGACGTATAGAAGAGAATAATGGTTTCAACTCTTTCTGGGGTCAGTCCCTCAGCGCTTTAAAGCACTGAGGGACTGACCCCAAAAAGAAAACAGAGAAGATACTCCTCTTCTCTGTTTTTTCTCTCTTATTCTTCTGCATTTGTTGGCTTTTCTTTTTTTATACGCTCTAAGGTCATTTCATACGCATCATTGCCATAATTCAGGCATCGTTTTACTCTTGAAATAGTAGCAGTACTTGCACCTGTTTCTTTTTCAATAACGTGATACGTGTTTCCTTCTCTTAACATTCTTGCAACCTCTAGACGTTGCGATAAAGATTGAATCTCATTAACTGTACATAAATCATCAAAAAATAGGTAACATTCTTCTAATGATTTTAAAGAGAGTATTGCTTCAAATAATTGGTCTAATTCTCTTCCTCTTAATTTCTCTATTTGCATCGTATACCTCCATTTTTATTATCATCATTTCAGGGAAATATCTTCATTTAGTCCAGGATTAGAAGGTATAATATTGATCCATGTTTTTCCAGGAACAAGTCCTACCTGTTCTCCATTAGCAAAAGGTAGTAATCTTCCATTTACATTTTCCCAAGTTACTTCTTTCCATTTTCCTTTTTGAAATAAATAAGCTTTCCCACCAGAAGCGAGATCAATAGATCTTCTTCCTTTACTGTCAATCACCTTATGGCTAGCCTCAACTATAAAAACATTATCTACAGCAATCGGATTATTGTTTTCCTCATCTACTGTTTGTGTACCATCTGAAATTCTAATATATTTCTGTATATCTTTCTCATAAACAAAGGTAGAATTAAACGTTGGATTGGAGCCATAATGAATGGAAATAGATGAAATCTCATCTCCTTCTATTGCTTCTATTTCATTATTAGCTAAAAATAGTAACTTTTTTGGAGCATTATTCATGGAATAGTTTTTTTGTTTGGCGCCCTTTTCTATATTAGCAAAACTTATGTATGAATTATGTGGTGCAACTCGTTCAGAGGATCTTTTGAAA
>DATMFU010000049.1:0-2150 GCA_035556015.1 Niallia sp.
GTGCCGTTTTCTGGGTCACTAGAATATTGACTAGACTCAATTATATTCGCTTCATACTTAAATAAAAATGTCGATAACACCGACACAATCCCCGGTTTATCGGGACATTTGACTAATAAGCGGGCCCGATTTTGTAAATTAACATTCCGCTCTTTTGGTAAAGTTTTTAACATCTTATGTACTCCCCTACTTTATTCTCTTGGTCTACCATTATCTAATATTTCGAAATAATCAGCAAGTAGTTTGAGGAAATTATATAAAATGTGCGGATAAAAATAAAAATCACTATTTTCTGAAAAACACCATAGAAAACGCTTCCATTTCTACCTGATTTATGGTAATCTTAATTCAAGAATTATTACGGTCTTGTAGCTCAGCTGGGAGAGCATCACGTCGACAACGTGGGGGTCGCAGGTTCGAGCCCTGTCGAGACCATACATTTAAAGGGTCTAGAAACATTTATATATTAATGTTTCTAGACTTTTTTCTACTGTTCGATTTATCTTGAATTGCGCCCGTTGCTGAATAAGCTAAAATTCAGTTCAGAGGTATCTCATTTGTGATCTGTAATTGTACCTTATTTTCTCCCCCATTTATGCATGGTAAGCTTGGTGAGTGTAACTTCAATAATAGGATTTTCCGAAATATCTATCGTTACTTCTGTATCATTTGGAATTAAATACAGTCCGAAGTCATCCCCATCAGAATAATTAAGTCCAGATGTACCAGAGTCGTAAATTTTAAAAGTATGGCCACGATAAGTTGCATAAGCATTAGCTTTGAAATTGTAAGTAAAACCACCCTGTACGCGGTTATGCTCAGTTGCAGATACTAACGTTGCGCCATGTAAATTATATTTACCACTTGTTCGAAAATACACTTGATATTGAGTAGTATCTCCAACAATCACATCAAATACATAAATCTGATTATCTCCATCATCGTAAAGAACTTTTCCTTTGTTACTTTTAGGATTACTTAAATCAATGGTTACAGAATATTGACCCTCTATAGGTACTAATTCAAGGTAATAATCATTAACGTTATTATCAATATCTCTAATATCATAAAACCATAAATTAATAGAGCCAGTAATCCAAAACAGAAGTACGACGAATGGAAGACCTAATAATATCGTTTTTAAAAGTAAACGTTCTCCTTTCATGAATCCCCATCCCCTAATATTATTCACTTAATTACAGCACCCCTTAATTTTTAAGTGTGTTAAATCCTTCTTCAGATTCAACGGGGAATATTCAAGAAACAAACTTAAAAGATTATTAACACAAATATACAGATATTTCCTGATACCATTCTATAATATGGCCCTCTAACGAAAAGACACGAATTTTTACACTGGTGTCTTAATTCCTAAATAATAATAACGATCTTATCAGCTAATTTTCACTATAGTTTAGGTATTCTCAAATTATACCGATAACTTAATAGAATTATTTATGTGCGAAAGTTGCGAAAATTAAGATATAATGAAGCTGTGTTATGAAAGACTAATAAATGGAGGGAATCGTATGTATCCAAATATTCTAAGACATCCCGGACCAACTCCAATTCCTAAAAAAGTGCAGCTAGCTATGGCCCAGGATATGATTAGCCATCGCACAGAAGAGTTTGTTCGGTTATATCAAGAAACAATACAACGTGTAAAACCTATTTTCGGCACAAAACAAGATATTTTGCTTCTGCCCTCAGGAGGTACGGCTGCATTAGAAGCAGCAGCGGTCAATACAGTTTCATCCGGTGAAGAAGTAGTGGTTATCACAGTAGGGGCTTTTGGCGATTATTTCGTTTACATTTGTGAGAAGTATGGCTTCATTGTACATAAGCTTGAAAAGAAATGGGGCGAGGCTTGTACAGAGGAAGACTTAATTGAATTTCTGAAACCTTTATCCAATATTAAGGCCGTTTTTGCTACTTATAATGAAACATCAACTGGAATCCTAAACCCTATCGACAAATTGGCAAATGTGGTGCGTACATATACAAACGCTCTCTTCGTCGTCGATGGGGTGAGCTGTATTGGTGGAGCTCCTGCTGAAATGGACGAATGGGGCATTGATATTTTAGTTACTGGGTCACAAAAAGCTATGATGTTACCTCCGGGTCTTTCACTGTTAAGCGTCAGCGAAAGA
>DATMFU010000050.1:0-22408 GCA_035556015.1 Niallia sp.
ATTGGCAGTGATTTCAGTTGGGAAGAATAACCGATACAACCATCCTAATGAAGAGGTAATTAATACATTAGAAGATGGGGGAATAAAGATTTTAAGAACAGATATAAATGGAGGAATTTCTTATTACTTTTCAAAAAAAGGGTGCACACTTCGTTTGCAATCACCATAGGATATACCAAAAGCTAAAGAAGATATCATTTCCTTCAGTAGGAAGTAGTTGAACATATTATTTGAAAAATACTTAATCTATATTCGTTGTATAACAACGGTTATACCTAACAATCTTTAGCTTTTATCTGGTCCTTTTGACAGGACTTGTCATTAATATTTCTACCTAAAAGGAGAAAAATAAATCTATAAATAGTGCACCGTTACACAGTAAGTATCCTAGGCCTTATTGTGTAGCGTTCATTATAGATTAGAATGAGGGGTTCTTATGAACAGACTCACTTCGTGAATTTTGTAGGAGTTAAAAAAAGCTCCTATAAGAGAATCTAAAGTGTGGAAATGTTTTATAAGGAGCCTTCTTTCTGTTATCCTAGTAACAGAATGGTATGAATTCCATTTAATTATGAACGGAATAAGGAAGAGGATTAATAATGATAGAAGAATTGTGGAAGAAAATTAAACGAAGGGACTTTTCACCTGTCTATTTATTATATGGTTTAGAGTCTTTCCTTATAAATGAAACCAAACATTTACTGTTACACTCTTTATTAAATGAGGAAGACGAGGATTTTAATTATACTACATATGATTTAGAAGAAACACCGATTGAAGTTGCATTAGAGGATGCAGAAACAATTCCTTTTTTCGGTGAAAGAAAAGTAATTGTAATGAATAACCCATTTTTCCTTACTGCTGAAAAAACAAAATCAAAGGTTGAACATAATATCAAGAAATTAGAAGCGTACTTAAATGAACCCTCACCATATACCACGATTATCTTTATTGGTAATTACGAGAAGTTAGATGAAAGGAAGAAAATAACAAAACTTCTTAAAAGTGTGGCTTCAGTTTTAGAAGCAAAGAAGCTGAATGAACAGGAAATAAAAAAATGGGTCAAACAACGTGCTGCCTATAATTATGTAGAAATAGATCCAAATGGTATCGAGACACTCTTAAGTCTTGCAGGAACTAATTTATCTTTATTGACCACTGAAATAGATAAAATGGCTTTATATGTTCAAGATACGAAATTAATAACACACGAAATAGTAGAGTCTTTAGTAGCAAAATCTTTGGAACAAAATATATTTACACTTGTTGATAAGGTTATTTCCAAAAAAATAGATGAGGCTCTACGAATTTATTATGATTTACTTAAACAAAATGAAGAACCGTTAAAAATTCTATCTATCATTGCCAATCAATTTCGCCTAGTTTACCAAGTAAAAGGTCTTGCTCAAAAGGGATATGGGCAACAGCAAATAGCTTCTGTATTAAAAGTACATCCATTTCGTGTTAAGCTTGCTGCTGGACAAGCACAAAGGTTTACGGAAGAAGAACTAACTAAATGTATTCGTTTGTTTGCTGAAGGAGACTATCAGCTTAAGTCTGGTGGAATGCCAAAAACTATGGTGATTGAAATGATTTTATTTCAGCTAGGCGAAAAAACGAATTAATGAGGAAAAATATATGTAAAAAAACTGTCCTAAAGGGCAGTTTTTTTTTATAAATCAATTATTAATGATTTGTTTTTTAATGGATCACTTCATAATGTCAAAGATTAACTTACTTAGAATAATGGTTGGGAGAAATTGTATGGAAGGTAAAATTAATGTTTAGCCATACTAGGATGGAAGGATTAATAAGGAGGAATTTTATATGGGAAGAGCAAATAGTCAAAGTGCTTCTAAGAATAAGCATTCATTACCTCAAACGCCAAAAAATTTAAAAATAGCTCCAGAAAAAGTGGATGAAGAATTTGCCCGTGAATTGGGAGAAACTCCTAAAATAAGACCAACTAGACCTAAATAAAAAAAGAAAAATAATAAATGAAAGATAAAAATAAAAAAGGCTATCCTTATTGGTAGCCTTTTTTTACTCATTAAGCGTTTAAAGCATTTTTTCTTTTAGCTAAACGAGATTTTTTACGAGCAGCAGCATTTTTATGAATAAGACCTTTTGCAGCAGCTTTGTCTAATTTACTAGCAGCAGCTGCAAAGCTTTCTTTTGCAGCAGTTGCATCATTAAGAGCGATAGCAGCTTCAGCCTTTTTAACAGCAGTACGCATTGCTGATTTAACTGTAGTGTTATTAGCAGTACGAGCTTCACTAGTTTTTACACGTTTAATAGCAGATTTAATATTTGGCATTTACGTTCACCTCCTAAAAAAGAAGAATCAAGTTCTTATTTAAACTCGATTATATACATTCCAAAAGAAACTTAAAGAACAAGAGATATTTTATCAAAGGAATAGTAATAATGCAACACTTATCCAGCTAATTTACTAGTAGATGAATTATTTTTTCTATTAAGGAAATGCTATTAGTAGTATTCATCATGATATTTGAAAGGGGATAACCATGGAGGAAAAACTAGATTTAAGCAAGTATTCTATTAGAACAGACTTAGCTATTGAAGCAAGAGATATAGCTTTACATAATCAAAATCTCGTACATGAGGAACAAAATAGTTCTCATTTAGATGGCGTCATCATTAAAGAAAAAGAAGAGAATGGAATAAAAATATCTTATGTTGAGGTAACAGAAAAAGGGGAAGAAATAATAGGGAAGAAAAAAGGGAAATACTTAACAATGGAAGTACAAGGCATAAGACAACAAGATAGTAAGTTACAAGAACAAGTAGAAAAAGTTTTTGCCCATGAATTCTCCCATTTTTTACTTCAAAGTAATATAAAAGAAAATGCGTCTTGTTTAATTGTTGGTCTTGGAAATTGGAATGTTACACCCGATGCATTAGGTCCGAAGGTTTGTGAAAATGTTTTAGTCACAAGACATCTTTACGAACTTCAGCCTGAAAACGTAGAAGAAGGCTATAGACCAGTTTCAAGTTTAGCTCCAGGTGTAATGGGATTAACAGGTATTGAAACAAGTGACATTATTAAAGGTGTGGTGGAAAAAACAAAACCTGATTTTGTTATCGTGATTGATGCATTAGCTTCAAGGTCCATCGACCGTGTAAACTCCACTATCCAAGTATCTGATACGGGGATTCATCCAGGTTCTGGTGTAGGGAATAAACGAAAAGAATTGAGTCAAGAAACGCTAGATAGACCAGTAATAGCAATTGGAGTTCCTACTGTTGTAGATGCAGTCTCCATAACAAGTGATACTATTGACTATATTTTAAAACATTTTGGTAAGGAAATGAGAGAAGGGAATAAACCTTCACGTGCTTTAGCACCGGCAGGCATGAATTTTGGTGAAAAGAGAGTACTAAGTGAAGAAGATTTGCCCGAAGAACATCATCGTAAAACATTTTTAGGAATAGTAGGAACCCTACCTGAAGAAGAAAAGCGAAAACTAATTTATGAAGTATTATCTCCAATTGGTCACAATTTAATGGTTACTCCTAAAGAAGTAGACGTATTTATTGAAGATATGGCAAATTTGCTTGCCAATGGTTTAAATGCTGCCCTTCATTCGGCGATAAATCAAGATAATGTAGGATTTAATACTCATTAAATATATTTCCTATCTACTAATTAGATAAACATACATGATTTTTCTCCAAAAGTAATTTAGGTTCTAGTAACTCTATTAATGACATAAGTTTTAATAGAGTTACTTACTATACGTCTTAACCGTTGGAGGTATAAAATGAAACTATATACATTTGGTGCAATTGGCATTGCAATGCTAATGTTTATATGTGTCTTATTCGGAATGCAACAAGCGAAAAATGGTATACATAAAATGAAGGGATATGAAGATGTAGGCTTTGAAAGCTCTTTGTTGATTGAACAAAAAAATGGGAATATACAAGCTTCAATCCTAGGTGAAAATATAACCAGTCATGACCTTCAGCAAAAAAAACAACAATTAGAAAGTGCAGGAGCTTTTAATTTATTATCTAGTGTTGGAAAAGGTGTAGCAGATACTGTCTCTTCATTGGTGGAAAAAGGAGTAAGTATAATTGGGGATACCATAGAAGAAAAGAGAAAATAGAAAAGCATAAGTAAAACATTTACTTTTCGTTGAATCTTATTCTTCACACTGCTATAATCAAAAATAGTGTATATGCGCGATTATTGTAGGAGTGAACATAAATGAACAGAGACGAAATGTTAGAGAGACAATCAAAAATAAGGAATTTTTCCATCATTGCACATATAGACCATGGAAAATCTACACTGGCCGATCGTATTTTAGAAAAAACGAATGCGTTAACTGCGCGTGAAATGAAAGACCAGTTATTAGATTCTATGGATTTGGAAAGAGAACGTGGTATTACCATAAAATTGAACTCAGTACAATTAAAGTATCAAGCCAAAGATGGCGAAATTTATACATTGCATTTAATTGATACACCAGGACATGTGGATTTTACATACGAAGTTTCTCGTAGTTTGGCTGCGTGTGAAGGAGCAGTTCTTGTAGTGGATGCTGCTCAAGGTATTGAGGCACAAACTTTAGCGAATGTTTATTTAGCTATTGATAATGATTTAGAAATTGTACCCGTTATCAATAAAATTGACCTTCCAAGTGCAGACCCAGAAAGAGTAAGAAATGAAATAGAAGATGTAATAGGCCTTGATGCTTCTGATGCTGTTTTAGCTTCTGCAAAAGCAGGTATTGGGATTGAAGACATTCTCGAACAGGTAGTAGAAAAGGTGCCTGCACCACAAGGAGACCCAGAAGCTCCCTTAAAGGCGTTGATTTTTGATAGTCTTTATGATGCTTACCGTGGTGTAGTTACGTATATCCGTGTTGTGGATGGTACTGTAAAACCAGGGGATAAAATTCGTATGATGGCAACAGGTAAAGAATTTGAAGTAATAGAAGTGGGTGTCTTTACTCCGAAATCCCTTCCAACTGATTACTTGTCTGTAGGAGACGTTGGCTATTTAACAGCAGCAATTAAAAATGTTGGGGACACACGAGTAGGGGATACAATAACAAATGCAAAAAATGGTGCTACTGAAGCATTACCTGGTTATCGAAAATTAAACCCAATGGTATATTGTGGATTGTATCCAATAGATAGTGCGAAATTTAATGATTTGCGCGAGGCTTTAGAAAAATTAGAACTAAATGATTCTGCATTACAATTCGAACCGGAAACATCACAAGCATTAGGCTTTGGTTTCCGTTGTGGATTCCTAGGTTTATTGCATATGGAAATTATTCAAGAGCGTATTGAGCGTGAATTTAAAATAGATTTGATCACGACTGCTCCAAGTGTTATCTATGATGTTATTATGACAGATGGATCACAACTAAAGGTGGATAATCCATCTGCAATGCCTGATCCACAGAAAATAGAGCGAATAGAAGAACCTTATGTAAAAGCTACGATGATGGCCCCAAATGAATATGTTGGTGCTATTATGGAACTTTGTCAGCAAAAACGAGGCGTATTCATTGATATGCAATATATGGATGAGACCCGAGTGAAGATTATCTATGAAATTCCACTTTCTGAGATTGTGTATGATTTCTTTGATCAATTAAAATCTAATACTAGAGGATATGCTTCCTTTGATTATGAATTAATTGGCTATAGACCTTCCACACTTGTTAAGATGGATATTCTACTTAATGCGGAACAAGTGGATGCTTTAAGTTTTATTGTCCATAAAGATTTTGCTTATGAAAGAGGAAAAATTATTGTAGAGAAATTAAAAGAACTTATTCCTCGTCAACAGTTTGAGGTGCCAATTCAAGCAGCCATTGGACAAAAAATTGTAGCCCGTTCTACTATTAAAGCGATGCGTAAAAACGTATTAGCAAAATGTTATGGTGGAGATATCTCTCGTAAACGTAAACTGTTAGAAAAGCAAAAAGAAGGTAAAAAACGTATGAAGCAAGTTGGATCTGTAGAGGTTCCTCAAGAGGCATTTATGGCTGTTCTACGTATGGATGATAGCAATAATACAAAGAAATAAACTCAATACATGTGTTGTTTTCTTAAATGCAATTTACTTGCTAAAAATATAATAGACCTGTTATAAGTATGGGGTTAGGTGTCACAAGGCACTAACCTCTTTTTCTTATAAAAGAGAATTAAATTTAAGATGATTCCCAAAGGGAGAACATCTTAGATTTGGCAGAAATTAAAAAGGTTGTGAAGAATTGATACAAGCAGCATATATTCATATTCCGTTTTGCGAGCATATTTGTCATTATTGTGACTTTAATAAAGTTTACTTAAAAGGGCAGCCTGTAGACGAATATTTAGATGCATTAGAACAAGAAATGAAGTTAACAATAGAAACTTATGGGCGGCAGCCGCTATCGACTATCTTTGTTGGAGGAGGGACTCCGACGAGTCTATCTGCTTCACAGCTTGAGAGATTATGCGAAATGATTCAAACAGAGCTACAACCAAGTCAAAAAATTGAATATACATTTGAAGCAAATCCAGGCGATTTGACTGAAGATAAACTTAAAGCATTATATAACGGAGGGGTTAATCGTTTAAGCTTTGGCGTTCAATCTTTTAATGATGAGTTACTAAAAAGAATAGGAAGAACTCATAAAGCGAAAGATGTGTTTTCTTCTATTGATGCTGCTAAGAAAATCGGTTTCGAAAATATTAGTGTTGATTTGATATATAGTTTACCTGGTCAAACCTTGCAAGATTTTAAAGAAACTTTAGCAACTGCATTTCAATTAGATATTCAACATTATTCTGGCTATTCGTTAATTATTGAACCAAAGACGGTATTTTATAATTTAATGAGAAAAGGTAAGCTTCCAGTACCGGGAGAAGATGTAGAAGCAAATATGTACAGCTTACTTATGGAGGAAATGGCCAAGCATGCTTTCGAACAATATGAAATTAGTAATTTTGCGAAACCTGGATTTGAAAGTCGACATAATATAACTTATTGGAATAATGAGGAATACTTCGGAATTGGAGCTGGTTCCCATAGTTATGTAGCAGGAGAAAGACGCGCTAATTTTGGCCCCTTAAAAAAATATATGGAGCCATTAGACAAAGGACAGTTTCCTCTTTTAGAACAACATATTGTTACTACTGTTGAAAAAATGGAAGAAGAAATGTTTTTAGGTTTACGTAAAAATTTAGGGGTAGATTTAACTACGTTTGAGTCTAAATATAATATAAATCCATTACAATTATTTGATAAAGAAATACAAGATTTAATAAAAAGAAATCTCATTGTTATTGAAGACAATCATTTGCGTCTGACGAATTCAGGAAGATTTTTAGGTAATGAAGTGTTCCAATCGTTTATTGCAACATTGGATTAAAAATGTACTTATTCCCCATAAAAAAAGGAATAAAAATAAACTGATTTATTATGGGGAATTCTAAAGTGCTTTTTCGTATAAGATTGTGAATAATAGGGAAAAATTTCTGCGATAAAAAAAGACCAAATGATTGACATGGTCTCCTTGTTTTGCTAATTTATATATAGATTTAGCACTCACATACAAAGAGTGCTAACAGAGGTGATTAATGTGTTAACTGATCGTCAATTATTAATCTTACAAGTAATTATTGATGATTTCATTTCATCGGCACAGCCAGTTGGCTCAAGGAGTTTATCCAAGAAGGAAAATATTACGTTTAGCTCAGCTACTATACGTAATGAAATGGCAGACCTAGAAGAATCAGGTTACTTAGAAAAAACACATTCCTCTTCTGGTAGAATACCTTCAGAAAAGGGATACCGTTTTTATGTAGATCATTTATTAGCGCCACAGCAATTAAAGCAATCTGACATAGTGGAGATTAACTCGCTCTTTGCTGAAAAAATATATGAATTAGAAAATCTTGTACAAAAATCGGCGAAAATATTGTCTGATTTGACAAATTATACTACTATAGTCCTTGGACCTGCTGTTAAGGAAAACAAGTTGAAAAAGATACAAATAGTACCTTTGAATAGTCATACTGCAATTGCGATTATTGTGACGGATTCAGGACATGTTGAAAATAGAATGTTTCATTTGCCAGAAACTGTTGATGTTACGGAGATAGAGAAATTAGTAAATATATTAAATGAAAGATTAACTGGTGTTCCTATAGATAAACTTCACAATAAGATTTATAAAGAAGTTGCTTCACTTTTAAAACAACATATTAATCACTATGAATATTTTATAAACTCACTATCTGAGACAGTAAAGTTTCCTAATAATGAAAAACTATTTTTTGGTGGTAAGACGAATATTTTAAGTCAACCTGAATTTCACGATATTACAAAAATTCGTAATCTCTTAAATATGATTGAAAAAGAAGAAGGTATTCCTGATTTAATACGTAATAATTCAACAGATATTAGTATTAAAATTGGTCGAGAAAATAATAATAGTGCTATGGAAAATTGTAGTATTATTTCTGCTTCCTATAGCATTGGAGATGAAAATATTGGTTCAATCGCAATACTAGGACCGACTAGAATGGAGTATTCTAGAGTTGTTAGTTTACTTAATATTTTATCTCACGATTTAACGAAAGTGCTCACGAAATTGTATCTATAATTGTTTAAGTTAGAACTTTATTAGCAGTAATTAATATAACAATAAGTGAATCATTTAAGGGAGGTGAACAAGTTGGCAGAAGAAAAAACAACTAATAATGAAGTAGAACAACAAGAAGAAGTAAGCACAGAGGAACAAGTAGAAGCCGTTTTTGAAGAGGCAGACACAACTACTCCTTCCAGTGAAGAAAACGAAGAGTTAATTGCAGCAAATGAAAAAATAGCTGCATTAGAAGCTAAACTTGAAGAGGAAGCAAATCGTTATCTCCGTTTACAGGCAGATTATGATAATTCTCGTCGAAGAGCTAAACTTGACATGGAAGCAGCACAAACGTATCGTGCACAAAGTCTTGTTATGGATTTGCTACCAAGCATCGATAACCTGGAAAGAGCTTTAAAAATCGAAGTAGTTGGGGAACAAACTCAAAGTTTATATACAGGTGTGGAGATGGTTTATCGAGGATTGCTTGATGCTCTAAAGAAAGAAGGAGTAGAAGTAATTGAATCAGTAGGTAAAGAGTTTGATCCACATCTTCATCAAGCTGTTATGCAAGAAGCAGTAGATGGAACGGAACCTAATATCGTAATCGATGAATTCCAAAAAGGGTATACGTTGAAAGATAGAGTTATTAGACCTGCAATGGTAAAAGTAAGTCAATAAGGCATTACATATAATAATTAGGAGGGAATATTTCATGAGTAAAATTATTGGTATAGACTTAGGTACAACAAACTCATGTGTTGCTGTACTAGAAGGTGGAGAACCAAAGGTTATTCCAAATCCAGAGGGAAATAGAACAGCTCCATCTGTTGTAGCATTCAAAAATGGAGAACGTCAAGTTGGTGAAGTTGCAAAACGCCAATCTATTACAAACCCTAACACAATTATGTCTATTAAACGTCATATGGGTACAGACTATAAAGTAGAAATCGAAGGAAAAAATTATTCTCCACAAGAAGTTTCTGCTATTATTCTTCAATACTTAAAAGGTTACGCAGAAGAGTATCTTGGTGAAAAAGTAACGAAAGCAGTTATTACAGTTCCTGCATACTTTAATGATGCAGAACGTCAAGCAACTAAAGATGCTGGTAAAATTGCAGGTTTAGAAGTTGAACGTATTATTAACGAACCTACTGCTGCTGCATTAGCATATGGTCTTGATAAAACAGATGAAGATCAAACTATCTTAGTTTATGACCTTGGTGGAGGTACATTTGACGTATCTATCCTAGAACTTGGTGATGGTGTATTTGAAGTTAAATCAACAGCAGGTGATAACCGCCTAGGTGGAGATGACTTTGACCAAGTAATCATTGATTACTTAGTAGAACAGTTCAAGAAAGAAAACGGCATTGATTTAAGTAAAGATAAAATGGCGTTACAACGTTTGAAAGATGCTGCTGAAAAAGCGAAAAAAGATTTATCAGGTGTAGCTTCTACTCAAATTTCTTTACCATTTATCACAGCAGGAGAAGCTGGACCACTTCATTTAGAAGTAACTCTTTCTCGTGCTAAATTTGAAGAAATCTCTGCTGACTTAGTAGAACGTACTATGGGACCTACTCGTCAAGCATTGAAAGATGCTGGTCTAAGTGCTTCTGAAATCGATAAAGTTATCCTTGTTGGTGGATCTACTCGTATTCCAGCTGTTCAAGAAGCAATTAAGAAAGAAACAGGTAAAGAGCCACATAAAGGAGTTAACCCTGATGAAGTAGTTGCAATGGGTGCTGCTATTCAAGGTGGAGTAATCACTGGTGATGTAAAAGATGTTGTATTACTTGACGTAACACCATTATCATTAGGTATTGAAACTATGGGTGGCGTATTTACAAAATTGATTGATCGTAATACAACAATCCCAACATCTAAATCACAAGTATTCTCAACTGCTGCAGACAGTCAAACAGCTGTTGATATTCATGTACTACAAGGTGAACGTCCAATGGCTCAAGACAATAAAACATTAGGTCGTTTCCAATTGACAGACATTCCACCAGCACCACGTGGAATACCACAAATTGAAGTTTCTTTCGATATCGACAAAAATGGTATTGTAAATGTTCGTGCTAAAGATTTAGGTACAAATAAAGAACAAACTATTACAATCAAGTCTTCTACAGGTTTATCTGATGATGAAATTGAAAAAATGGTAAGAGAAGCAGAAGAAAATGCAGAAGCTGATAAAAAGCGTAAAGAAGAAGTAGAATTACGTAATGAAGCAGACCAACTAGTTTTCACTACTGAAAAAACGCTAAAAGATTTAGAAGGTAAAGTAGATGAAAGTGAAGTTGCAAAAGCAAACGAAGCTAAAGATGAGCTGAAAGCTGCTATCGAGAAAAACGAATTAGAAGAAATTCGTGCGAAAAAAGATGCACTTCAAGAAATCGTTCAAAACTTAACGATGAAGCTTTATGAAGAAGCTGCAAAACAAGCACAAGCTGCAGAAGGCGCTGATGGTGCTGCATCTGGTAAAGATGATAACGTGGTAGATGCTGAATTCGAAGAAGTAAAAGACGATAAATAAGATTTAAATAAGTTAAACACTTTCAAAAGTCAAAGTCAGGTTATCTTGACTTTGACTTTTGTTTTTAGTTTGCATCCTAATTTTAGAAGAAAACTATTGTACATTAGAAATGCATAGTGATAAAATAGCATTTATGTGAAAAGAATCGGGGAGTGGTAATCAATATGGATAAAAGGGATTACTATGAAGTCCTAGGGCTTTCTAAAGAAGCTTCTAAGGATGAAATAAAAAAGGCATATCGTAAATTATCAAAAAAATATCATCCAGATATCAATAAAGAACCTGATGCAGATGAAAAATTCAAGGAAGTAAAAGAAGCATATGAAGTATTAAGTGATGATCAAAAAAGAGCACATTATGATCAATTTGGTCATACAGATCCTAACCAAGGCTTTGGCGGTGGTGGTGCTGATTTTGGTGGATTTGGTGGTTTTGAAGACATCTTTAGTACTTTCTTTGGCGGCGGTGGTTCTAGAAGAAGAGATCCTAATGCTCCAAGACAAGGTGCTGATTTACAATATACGATGACTTTATCATTTGAAGAAGCAGCATTCGGAAAAGAAACAGAAATTGAAATACCGAGAGAAGAAAACTGTGAAACATGTAAAGGGACTGGTGCGAAGCCTGGTACGAAACCAGTAACATGTAAACATTGTAGTGGAACTGGTCAGTTGAATGTAGAACAAAACACTCCATTTGGCCGTATTGTCAATAGAAGAACATGTAACTACTGTAATGGAACTGGTAAAGAAATTAAACATAAATGTTCTACTTGTGGCGGAACAGGTAAAGTGAAAAAACGTCGCAAGATTAATGTGAAAATCCCAGCAGGTATTGATGATGGTCAACAACTAAGAGTATCTGGTCAAGGGGAACCTGGTATTAACGGCGGTCCATCAGGGGACTTATATGTAGTGTTCCACATAAAGAGACATGAATTTTTTGAACGTGATGGTGAAGATGTTTATTGTGAAATGCCTATCACATTTGTTCAGGCAACACTTGGGGCAGAAGTGGAAGTTCCAACTATTCATGGCAAGGTGAAATTAAAAGTTCCAGCAGGAACACAAACAGGTACGAAATTCCGTTTAAAAGGTAAAGGAATCCCAAATGTACGAGGATATGGGCAAGGGGATCAGCATGTTATCGTACGCTTAGTAACACCTACTAAATTAACAGATAAACAAAAACAAATTCTGCAAGAATTTGCTGAAGAGACTGGATCTTCTTCTCATGAGGATGATAGCTTCTTTGCTAAAGTAAAAAGAGCCTTTAAAGGTGAATAATCATTTAAGGAGTTGGTAGAAATGAAGTGGTCTGAAATAACCATTCATACAACAAATGAAGCAATAGAGCCTATTTCAAATATTTTACATGAAGCAGGGGCTAGTGGGGTAGTAATCGAAGACCCCTTTGAATTATCGAAAGAAAGAGAAGACCAATTCGGTGAAATCTACCAACTAAATCCTGATGATTATCCAGAAGAAGGGGTATTAGTAAAAGCGTATCTACCTATCAATAGCTTTTTAGGTGAAACTGTGGAAGCTATAAAAGAGAATATTACTAATCTTGTTTCTTTTAATATTGATATTGGTTTAAATAAAGTTTCTATTATGGAAGTACATGAAGAAGAATGGGCAACTGCTTGGAAGAAATATTACCATCCAGTTAAAATTTCTGAAAAATTCACAATCGTACCAACCTGGGAGAATTACCAGCCTGTTCATACTGATGAACTAATAATTGAATTGGATCCGGGGATGGCTTTTGGTACAGGAACACATCCAACCACTGTATTATGTATCCAAGCATTGGAAAGAATAGTTAAAAAAGGTGATACAGTGATTGATGTAGGTACTGGTTCTGGCGTCTTGAGTATTGCTGCAGCGATGCTTGGGGCTAAATCAGTCAGAGCACTTGATTTAGATGAGGTTGCAGTTAAATCAGCTAGGGTTAATATTAAACTGAATAAGGTTCATGAAGTGACTACAGTTAGTCAAAATAATCTCTTAAATGGAATTACTGAACAAGCAGATGTGATTGTTGCAAATATTCTTGCTGAAGTTATACTTCGATTTACAGATGACGTTTCTCGCCTTTTAAATAAAGATGGTTATTTTATTGCTTCCGGTATCATTCTTCAGAAAAAAGAAGAGGTAAAGGCTGCAATTATTGCGTCTGGACTTGAAATAATTGAAACCGTTCAAATGGAAGATTGGGTAAGTATTACAGCTAAAAAAGTAAATTAATTTACTAACATGATTAGAACTAGGAAGTTTCGATTATCGATTCTTCCTTATCTATTGTTTTTAGGAAAGTAGGTTTTTTTATTGCAACGATATTTTGCAAACTATGAGGAAAATAGATTTTTTATTAATGATGATGATTATCACCATATAGTCCGAGTAATGCGTATGGTTGTAGGGGATGAAATTTATTGTGTTAACAACGATCAACAGGTTGCTCGTTGTACAATAGAAAATATTACCGAAAACCAAGTTGTTGCAAAAGTGCTACAATGGATAGAAGGGGAAATAGAACTTCCTATCCATGTTTCTATTGTGAGCGGACTGCCAAAAGGGGATAAGCTTGAATGGATTATTCAAAAAGGTACGGAACTCGGGGCAAATAAGTTTATCCCTTTTATTGCAGCTCGCTCTGTTGTTAAATGGGATGAGAAAAAGGGAGATAAAAAGCTGTCTCGCTGGAATAAAATAGCCAAGGAAGCAGCTGAGCAATCTCATCGTACAATGGTTCCAGATGTATTATCACCGATTAGGTTGAAAGAGCTTATTGAGATTTCAAATAGATATGACATAAAAGTAATTGCATACGAGGAAGAAGCAAAGCATGGAGAGGTAGCAAACTTAACTGCGGCATTTAAAAATATGCAAAAAGGTCAATCCTTACTTGCAGTTTTCGGTCCAGAAGGTGGCTTTACTGAACAAGAAGTCGAATTATTAAAAGAACACGGATTTGTGGCATGTGGCCTAGGTCCGAGAATATTAAGAACAGAAACAGCACCATTATATTTACTATCTGCTGTTTCCTATCATTTTGAATTAATGGAGTGATGAACATGCCAACAGTTGCTTTTCATACATTAGGATGTAAAGTAAATCACTATGAAACGGAAGCTATATGGCAACTATTTAAGCAACAAGGATACGAACGTGTAGAATATGAAAATATATCAGATGTATATGTTATAAACACTTGTACAGTAACGAATACTGGTGATAAGAAAAGTCGCCAAGTCATTCGACGTGCTGTTCGTAAAAATCCTGATGCTGTTATCTGTGTAACAGGTTGCTATGCACAAACATCACCAGCAGAGATCATGGCTATCCCTGGTGTAGACATAGTAGTAGGTACACAGGATCGTGTGAAAATGCTTGAATATATTGAGCAATATAAAGAAGAAAGAAAACCAATTAACGCAGTTGGCAATATTATGAGGAACCGTGTATATGAAGAACTTGATGTTCCTTCCTTTACAGATAGAACAAGAGCTTCATTAAAGATTCAAGAAGGTTGCAATAACTTTTGTACATTCTGTATTATTCCTTGGGCAAGAGGATTAATGCGCTCTAGAGACCCACAGGAAGTTATTAGACAGGCACAACAATTGGTTGATGCTGGATATAAAGAGATTGTTTTAACTGGAATTCATACAGGTGGTTATGGTTCTGATTTAAAAGATTATAACTTAGCAAATTTACTTCGCGATTTAGAGGCACAAGTAAAAGGTTTAAAACGTTTGCGTATCTCTTCTATTGAAGCAAGTCAAATAACAGATGAAGTTATTGAAGTATTAGATAAATCGAAAATTATAGTAAATCATCTTCATATTCCTATTCAATCTGGTTCAGATACAGTACTAAAACGTATGAGAAGAAAGTATTCCATGGAATTCTTTGCTGAAAGACTTACTCGTTTAAAAGAGGCATTACCTGGATTAGCTATCACTTCTGATGTAATTGTAGGATTCCCTGGAGAAACAGAAGAAGAGTTTATGGAGACTTATACTTTTATTAAAGAACATAAATTCTCAGAATTACACGTATTCCCTTATTCAAAGAGAACAGGAACACCTGCTGCGAGAATGGAAAATCAAATTGATGAAGATGTGAAAAATGAAAGAGTTCATCGTTTAATTTCATTATCTGATCAGTTAGCTAAAGAATATGCTTCTAACTATGAAAATGAAGTAGTGGAAGTAATACCAGAAGAATTATATAAAGAGGTTGGAGACGGTAATCTTTATGTAGGCTATACTGATAATTATTTAAAAGTAGTTTTCCCAGCTACTGAAGATATGGTTGGAAAAATTGTTAAAGTAAAAATTACTAAAGCTGGATATCCAGTAAATGAAGGACAATTTGTCCGTGTATTAGATGAAATAGAGGAAAAAGCAGCGATAGTATCCTAAATGATTGAAGCTAGTTGATTACCGAAATACAATTATTATGTAAGGACAGGTAGATACTATAAGTATTTTAACTGTCCTTCTAAGAAATGGAACATTAAGTGTGCTAGAGAATGTAATTAACCAATTAATTAAATCTAATATACATATTAAAGGAGAATACTGATGAATATCGCTAAAATGATTGATCATACATTATTGAAGCCTGATGCAAAGAAGGACCAAATAGTTACATTATGTGAAGAAGCAAAAAAATATAATTTTGCATCTGTTTGTGTAAATCCTACGTGGGTAAAATTAGCTAGCGAATTATTAGCTGGAACAGACGTGAAAGTTTGTACTGTTATTGGTTTTCCATTAGGAGCAACAACATCTAATACAAAAGCATTTGAAACAGAAGATGCTATTAAAAATGGTGCAACCGAAGTAGATATGGTTATTAACATTGGAGCACTTAAAGACAAAAATTATGACTTAGTAAGAGAAGATATTAAAGCTGTTGTCGAAGCTGCTAAAGGAAAAGCTTTAACAAAGGTTATTATTGAAACATGTCTTTTAACAAATGAAGAAAAAGAAACAGCTTGTAAATTAGCAGTAGAAGCAGGAACTGATTTTGTTAAAACATCTACTGGTTTTTCAACAGGTGGAGCTACAGTTGAGGATATCGCCTTAATGAGAAAGACAGTAGGACCTGATATTGGAGTAAAAGCATCAGGCGGAGTTAGAAGTAGTGAAGATACAAGTAAAATGGTAGAAGCTGGTGCAACAAGAATTGGTGCAAGCTCAGGTGTAGCCATTGTAAATGGCTTAACTAGTAATAGCGATTATTAATAAATAGTCCCCTAGATAATTAAAATCTAGGGGATTTTTTTATTATGGAATGAAACTAATATTTATAGAAGTATTTTTCGATGAACTTTTCGGTAATGGCTTGGTGTTGTATTCATTATTTTTTCAAAGTTTCGATTGAAGCTTCTAATGTTCCTGTACCCTACCTTTTCTGCAATTTCTGTTATTTTAGAGTCTGTGGTTCTAAGTAGTTGAGATGCTAAAGTTATCCGATGTCCGTTTAAAAAGTCTACAAACGGTACCTTGAGGACTTTAGTAAAAAACCTAGATAGATACGAATAATCGTATCCAAACTTTAAAGATAGATCCTTTAAAGAAAGTTCCTCTGTGAAATGATTTTGAATATAGTTCAGTAAATCATGAAGCAAATAATCATCTCTATTACTTTCCTCTTTGAAAGTTGTTTGTTTTAATAACTCATCACAAATTAAATAAAATACCCCTTTTTTTGCTAACATCGATGTTTCTTTCTCAATAAGAGTTGTTCTCGTTAACTCCTCCAAGTGATTTTCTAGATGAAAAATAGGATCCATTAATATTTTATTTTTACTAAGCTGATAAAATTGGTTAACAAATTCCGGAGAAAAAACATAAATCCAAGCATGATTATTTTGATTACTATGTAAGCTATGAATTTGATTTGACAATATGAGAGCACATTCCCCTTGATGAAGATGATAAGTCTGTTCCTGAATAGTTATATCTAATATTCCTTCATCAACCATGATGAGTTCCAGGCTTCGATGAAAATGAGGAAAGTTATTCGGACTATGTGCAGAGATACGATCAAATTCACCATGTTGTCCAAAATAATTGGATTGATAAAAAATCATCTGTTTTACTCCTTACAAGTCAAATTTTGTCCATAATTATACAATTTAAGTGCTAGTTACGTCAAACGGAGATGACTAAAATAAACCTGTTGATAAAAATAAAGAAAAGAGGTGCAAGAATGAAAAAGAAGCACAGAAAACTAGTAACAAAAATGATTGGGCAAGAAAAATTTACATAGTATTAAATCATGTGGTTACAAAGAAAGTATATTTCGGAAAAAGAATAAATATCATTTAATTATCATTTCTTTCAAATTTAAACAGAAAGTGTGTAGATTTTTATTGAATAATTACCAGTGGATATGGAGTTTTGTAAAGAAAAATAAAATGAGAGTAATTATTGCATCCATCATTTTATTATTCAATGCCATCTTAGTTGTTATTGTACCACTACTGAGTGGAAAACTAATTGATGAAGTAATTGGGAATAGTGAAATGAAACTTCTTATTCCTATTTTACTGGCTATGATTGGAGTAACAATTGTACGTACCGTTACTAGATATATTTATCAGATGATGTATGAAAGAGTAGGTCAAGATGCTCAATTTGATATCAGGCAAAATATGTATCAAAAGTTGCAAGAATTGGACTTTGATTTTTTTAATCATAATAGAGTCGGAGATATTATGGCTAGGATGACCGGAGATATGGATGCAATTCGTCATTTTGTCTCATGGGTTTGCTATAACATTGCAGAATGTATAATCTTTTTTACTTTTGCTATTATTGTTATGTCCAGCATTGATTGGCGTTTAACAATAGCACTTGTTGCTGTAACTCCGTTCATTTTTATATTTACGCAAAAAATGTCTAAAGAAGCCCACCCTGTTTTTTTAGAAATTAGAGAGAGTTTTTCTAGATTGAATTCAATGGTTGAAGAAAATATAAGCGGTAATCGGGTTGTAAAGGCATTTTCCCGTGAAGAATATGAAATTGAAAAGTTTAACTCTTTTAATGCTGATTATAAAAAGCGAAATTTAGACTCAGCAAATGTATCAAAAAGGTATTTACCATGGCTAGATGGATTTGCTGGATTATTAAGCGTTATCACTTTATTATTTGGTGGTTTTTTTGTGATTAAAGGAAGTATTTCAATTGGTGATTTAGTAGCATTTAATGGATTCATGTGGCTATTAAATATGCCGATGCGTATGAGTGGCTGGCTTATCAATGATGTACAGCGATTTAATGCTTCTTGTGTGAAAATACGTAATTTGCTAAATACGAAACCACAAATTTTAGTAGAAGAACGAGAGCCTATTAAAAAAATATCAGGTTATGTAACATTTGAAAATGTTTCGTTTGCTTTTCCAGATGATCCTGAAACGAAAATATTAAAGAATGTATCTTTCTGCGTTCGTCCAGGTCAAACAGTTGGAATTCTTGGCGAAACAGGGTCAGGGAAGTCAACTTTAGTGAACCTTATTGCCCGTTTCTATGATCCAACTGAAGGAGAAGTTTTAATCGATCAAATAAATGTGAAGGAATGGCCGGTAAGAAAACTGAGAGACCAAATATCAATGGTAATGCAGGATGTATTTTTATTTTCAAACACTATTGAAGAGAACATTGCTTTTGGGAATCCGTATTTAAATATGGATCAAATCCAACGAGTAGCAGCTATTGCTGATGCCCATACTTTTATAACGAGAATGCCAGAAGGCTATAATACAATTGTTGGTGAACGTGGAGTTGGTCTTTCTGGAGGACAAAAGCAGAGAATCTCTTTAGCGAGAGCATTAGCTAAAGATCCATCTATCTTAATTTTAGATGATACAACTTCTGCTGTTGATATGGAAACAGAAAGTAAGATTCAAAAGGAATTAACTAAACTTACGAGTAATAAAACTACATTCATTATTGCCCATAGAATATCGTCTGTTAGAGAAGCGGATGTTATTCTTGTGCTAGATAAAGGAGAGGTTAGAGAGAGAGGAACACATAAGGAATTAGTCGCGAAAAAGGGAATGTATTACGATGTATACCGTAGACAGCTAGGATTGAGAGAGCTAGAAGAAGGGGGAGCAATCATTGGCCCGTAATAAGTTTAATGTAGATGAAGAATTAGAAACGGAATTTAATTGGAGTCACTATAAACGTTTAGGCAATTATATTAAACCGTATAAAAAGTCATTGTTTCTGACATTATGTATTATTTTAATCGCTAATGCTGCTGGGATGCTTGGACCTTATTTTACGAAGGTAGCAATTGATGATATTATTCCAAATAAAAATATTCCATTCCTTATTTGGATTAGTATTCTTTTTATTTTATCCTTATTCGTTATTGGCATATGTATGCGTTATCGTATTCAGTGGATAACAGAAATCGGTCAAAATATACTAAAAGATATGCGTCTTGATATTTTTCAACATCTACAAAAATTACCTTTTTCCTATTTTGACAGTAGACCACATGGGAAAATTTTAATTAGAGTCGTTAATTATATAAATACATTAAGTGATCTTTTAAGCAATGGTTTAATCAACTTAATATCCGATATTCTTAGTGTTGTGATTACACTTCTATTTATGTTTGCTATTGATGCAAAACTTACGCTATATAGCTTAGTGTTACTCCCGTTTCTAGGAATTTTAGTTTGGGTTATTAAAAATATGCAAAGAAAGGCATATCAACTTCTAAGCAATAAGCAATCTAATCTTAACGCTTATATTCATGAAAGTATTGCAGGAATAAAAATAACCCAATCTTTTGCTAGGGAAAAAGAAAACTTTGACATTTTTGATGAAGTTAGTAATGAAACAAGGACTTCTTGGTTAAAAGCAGTAGCCATTCAGTTTTTATTATGGCCAGGTGTTCAGAATATATCTATATTAACGACATGTTTAATTTACTTTGTTGGAATCCGCCAAATTGGTGTGGATGTAACAACAGGAACTTTAGTGGCTTTTATCGGGTATGTAAATAATTTTTGGAATCCAGTAATAAATATGGGGAATTTTTATAATGCTTTAATTACTGCATCTGCATATCTAGAAAGAATCTTTGAAACATTGGATATTGAACCAGATATTAAAGATAATCCAAAAGCAGTTACGATGCCAGAAATCAAAGGGAATGTAACTTTTGAAAATGTTTCTTTTCGTTATGAAGAAGGTAAAAATATTTTAAATAATGTTAGCTTTTCAATTAAAGCAGGTGAAACGATTGCACTAGTTGGACCAACAGGTGCAGGTAAATCAACCATCATTAATTTACTTAGCAGATTCTATGATGTCAACGAAGGGAAAGTGAAGATTGATGGAATAGATGTTCGAGATGTCACGTTGAAGTCCCTTCGATCTCAAATGGGAGTAATGCTTCAAGATACCTTTGTATTTTCCGGAACAATTCTAGATAATATACGATATGGAAAATTGGATGCAACAACAGAAGAAGTGATTGAAGCTGCAAAAATTGTAAGAGCACATGACTTTATTAAAGATTTAAAAGATGGATATGATACAGTGGTGGAAGAAAGAGGAAGCACTTTATCTGCTGGACAAAGACAACTAATTTCTTTTGCAAGAGCACTACTCGCTAATCCTAAAATATTAATTTTAGATGAAGCGACTAGCAGTATTGACACAAAAACAGAAGAACTCTTACAGGAAGGAATTACGGAACTATTAAAAGATCGTACTTCTTTCATCATTGCACACCGTTTGTCTACAATAAAAAATAGCAGTCAAATTTTTTATGTGGATGGTGGAAGAGTAGTAGAAAAAGGCTCCCATCATGAATTAATGGCAAAAAGGGGTCACTATTACCACTTGTACCAATCCCAGTATGACTTACTTCAAGTAATGTAAAAAATATAAGGGTCAGCCCTCAATTTGTCAATCTTGGGTGCTGACCTTATTCATGTCCTTTTAACTATGTATTTTCATAATGAGTTTACCGAATCTCTCGGCGAATGGTAATACTAATAAAGAAGAAATAACGTTAAAAAGCAGGCTTGCATGAGCTAACTGTATATCTATTTCATTCGTCATACCTTTTACAAAGGATGATAGAGTATCAATAAATGGATAAAATAGGATGACTCCTCCTATATTAAGCCAAATATGAGCATAAGCAGATAATTTGGCGCTCTTTTCGGTTCCAAGGGACGCCAAGTAGGAGGTAATACAAGTTCCAATATTTGAACCAAGCATGATGGCAATAGCGATTTCTAATGGTAACATATCTGCTTGTAAAAAACCCATTATTATTCCTATTGTAGCAGTGCTTGACTGAATTAGTGCTGTGATTAAAATACCTACTAGAAGAGCAATAATTGGTCGATCAACTAGCTGTAAAAAGAATGGTTGAAGTAGGGAACTTTGTTCCATCATACTAGCTAGATATTTAAATCCACGCATTGTACTAAATACAATGGATATACCAAGGAAAATAAAACCTATACTTCTAAGTTTGTATTTATTAATAAGAATAAATAAGAAGCCGAGGATTGCAAGTGGAAGTATATAATTATCTATATCAAATGTAATAAATTCAGTCGTAAAGGTTGTTCCAATATTTGTTCCAAGAATGATTCCTATTGACTGAGGAAAAGTCAAAATCCTGGCAGAGATTAACCCAATAGTTAACACCATCACTGCCGAACTACTTTGTAATAATGCGGTTATTAGTATAGATAAGATGAAACCTTTCCACGGCTTATCCGTTACCTTTTCTAGCATGCGTTTTAAAGACTGGGAAGCTAAATTAAATAAGCCAGTTCTTAAGATCGTCATTCCATAAATAAAAATAAAAATTAATACAATGAATATAAGTAAATAAGTCATTGTTTGTCCTCCTCTATTTCATCTATATGTGAATGAAATAGAGGACATGCTACTTTAGAAAAGATTTGGCCAATGATTATGAAGTTTAATACCTACTAAGTTACATAGTTTATCAACTATGTATTAGGGAAATATATAAAAAGAACAAAAATAGAGTAAAAAGAGTAGAATTTTTATTATATTTTACCTGTTTTTCAAAAACATTTCACTTACTGTGCTAAATACGGTTGACCTTGTTTCTTGGATATATTATAATGTCAAAGTACATGGAAACCATGTTGATGTTAGTGTGTTGTGTTCGGAGGGAGGGAAAGAGAATGTCTAAAACCGTCGTTCGTAAAA
>DATMFU010000051.1:0-2826 GCA_035556015.1 Niallia sp.
CCATCTTAAATGGATATAATGAGGAACATACATATGTGGATGTATATAACAATGGTGGTAAAGTCCGATGTTTCGTTCATCATACAGATAATAACTATCGAATCGACTTAATAGGAAATGCAACTTACGAATATAGAACAACGGTTGATTTTGAATGGGAGAATCTTGAAGACTACAAAGTTGCTGAAAAGCTTTATTATGAAGAGGAAGCCGCACAGTATGAGAAATTACAAAGAGATGCCAAAAGATATATTGCAGAACATTTAAAATAAATCTTTACATAAGGTTAGGTTATGAATTAATCCTTGAAGGTTAAGTTCATGAACTAGCCTTATTTTCTTTTGTACTAAGATTCCATTTATGCTATACATACTTGAATGAAGAAGCGAGATAACGATTTCCCTAATTGGAGGATAATAAATTCAATATGGAATAAAATATTACTAATATTCTTTATACAATATTACTGTTCAAAGTCTAGTAGCAATTGGAAAAGAATGCAGAAATGTTGAATTTTATTACATATTTCTATAAGAATAGTTGTTGAATAGTAAAGAAATTTGTTAAGAAAAGGGACGACTATACATGATGAAACCGGTGAAACCATTCGAACCAATAATTACAGATGATATTCCTATTGAAGAAAACTGGGTGGGACAAGTAAAATGGGATGGTACACGAATATTAACCTATAACGATGGTAATAACACTGTTCTATTTAATCGGAAATTAAATGAGCGAACAAAGCAGTATCCTGAATTAGTAAAAATAGATACTTATTTTTCTGAGATGAATTGTATTTTAGATGGAGAAGTAATCGCTCTAAAAAATGGAAAACCGTCCTTTTATGAAGTAATGAAAAGAGACCGTTTAAGAAATTTTAATGATATAGAGGTAGTAATTGAACAGTTACCAATTACATATATGGTTTTTGATATCTTATATTTAAATAATGAATGGTTATTGGATAAGCCTTTAAAAACACGGCAAGAACTTCTAGAGAAAGTAATTTCACCAAATAAGTATGTTCAACTTGTGCCAAGCTTCCTTGATAAAGAGGAACTATACAAGGTTTGCATGGCAAACGATTTAGAGGGAGTAGTATACAAAGATCTTACAAGTACTTATGTATTAAACGGAAAAGATAGCAGATGGAGAAAAAAGAAAAAATCAAAGGATCTTGTTGCAGTAGTCGGGGGAGTTTCTTATCGAAATGGAACGGTTAATTCCTTACATTTAGGTCTTTATAATGAGAATAAAGAGTTAGTCTATATCGGTAGTGCAGGATCAGGGAAGCTAACCACTAAAGATTGGAAGGATCTCACAAGTATAGTTCCTACTATTATACAAAATGAATGTCCTTTTAATGAGAAACCTTCTTTAAAAGGAATGGAATGGTTAAGACCTGCACTAACAGTAAAAGTTTCTTTTCTTGAATGGACTAATATGAACACATTAAGACATCCTGTCATTGAATCGTTTGTAACTGTTCCAATTTCAGAATGTCAGTTTTAGGAAACTAGGTGGTTAAAGGTTGGATTTTAACCCGTTCACTACTTGTTGGAAAGGTTGCTCGTTTTTGGCTATGAAAAAGTCTTTAAATGGGTTTGCTTTTTGAATTCTTGTAATAACATTCTCCATTGTAAAATCTTTAGGAGTTAAATTATCTGTAAGTTCTTCCCATTCGATGGGACAAGCAACATATCCCCCACTTTTACCTCTAATGGAATAGGGGGCAACAATTGTTTTTCCTTCACTATGTTGAATATAATCAATATATAATCGATTTTTTCGATTTTTCTTTAACCTTTCAATCGTAAATAGATTAGGTTCGGAGTTAACCATGAATGTTGCTACAAATTCTGTAAATAAGCGTACTTCTTCATACGTAAATTGTTTCTCAGGAAGTGGGATATAAATTTGAATTCCTTTATTTCCTGAAATTTTTATAAAGGATATTAGATGTAATCGGTCAAGAATATCTTTAATCATTTTAGCAGCTTGAATGGCTAAATAGAACATTTCAATAGATGGTGGATCTAAATCGAATACGATTTCAGATGGCATTCCATCTGAATGGATAGTCTCGAATGGAATATGAAACTCAAAAGCTAATTGGTTACCAAGCCATAATAGAGTACTTAAATTATTACAAACAACATAGTTAATATCCTCATGGAGATACGTGTCTACAAAGTCTGGAGCATAATCAGGGCATTGCTTTTGATAAAAAGATTCACCAAAAAGACCATGAGGAAAACGAATGGTAGTTAACAATCGATTTTTTAAAAATGGTAAAAGAAAGGGTGAAATTGTTTGTAAGTAATTAATGTAATCCAATTTAGTAGTACTACTATTAGGAAAAAGAAGCTTTTCTGGATGAGTGATAGCAATATCAATTCCTAATAATTTCTCATATCTGCACTCTTGCCAATGCGTTTCAAATAGAAACCGAATAAAGATAGGATTATTAATCTTTTCGTCCACTAACTCTGAAAACTGCAATTCCACACAAATTCCAGGTGAAATAAATAGTAAATCGTTACTCTCTTTCACACTATGTTGCTTCATAATCTTTAACAATGCGTCTACTTCTTCTTTTTGTATCCCCGTTTTAAATGTACCAATATTTATTGAATTACCTTCCTTGATAACACCTACACCAAAGTCATTTAAGTTTTTATCATAATATGTGATAAAAAAGGATGCTTTCATTTTCACTTCACCAACCATTCCGAATCTTAATCATCACTTTTCAATTAGTATCTCATCTTTTGGAAATGTTATAAGGAAAGGATGGTTTCCAAATATTTTCAGCATGATAAT
>DATMFU010000052.1:0-43456 GCA_035556015.1 Niallia sp.
AATCTAGAGAACGAGATATTCTTATTGAAACAGAGAGGGTAAGAAAAAGTTTAGAGAGTAATTTTACTTCCATTATTCAAATTTCTGATTGGATTTATCAAGATACAGGATTATCCAAACTTGTACAAAAGAGTTATAGTAGTCCTAAGGAAATGATTGATGGATATAATGAATTCACGCTATTTGACTATTTCCTTAACTATCATAGAAATTTAGCGAATATTCGTTTTTTTATAAACAATAAATCCTTTATGACTAATTCCAACTTTGTAATAGTTGATGAACAAATAAAAAAGACAGATTGGTATACAGATGCCGTATTAGGGAATGGGAAAATTTTTTGGAGATCTATTGATGACCCTGTTACTGGGAAAAAATATCTATCTTTAATAAGAAGTGTATATAATACGGAGAATCAATTTCTAGGTGTACTAGCGATATATGTAGATAATTTATCTTTAATGGATATTTTAAATTCAGCTACCATTGATAATGTTTTATTATTGGACAAAGAGCTAACGGATTTTCAGTATATTAAACATACTCCGTTATCTTATTTACAGTTTGATTTACAACCTAAACTTCTAGGTCAGTCAATAACAGTAGGAGAAACGTATACCATCGAAATGAAACAAACAAAGCCTTTTATCTTCTTTGGGCAAATGTTGGACTTACCAAAATCAATTACTAATCACTTTCAAATTGTAACGGTTATGAATAAGGAAGAGATATTAAATGATGTAAATCGAATTATGATTAAAAGTTATACCATTATTGGTGCAGTGATGTTATTAGTGTTGTTAGTTATTACAAGATATACTCATTCAATGGATCGAAGAATATTTCAATTAAAAGATTCCATGCATAAGGTAGCAAATGGTGATTTTGACATTCCAATTACGATTGATGGAAATGATGAAATTAGGGATATTTATAATCAACTGTATACAACAATGGAAAGTTTACGAGATTTAATACATAAAAACTATCATCATCAGTTGCAAGAAAAAAACTGGCAGCTTCAACAAAAGGAATCTGAATTTAAATTATTAGCTAGCCAAATAAATCCTCATTTTCTCTATAATACGTTAGAAATGATTCGTATGAGGGCATTAAGAAATAAGGATAAAGAAGTAGCAGAAAGTGTGAAGATTTTAAGCAAGTTACTTAGAAGATCTCTAAATAACAATCAGCAAAAATATGTAAAGTTAAGTGAAGAAATTGACTTCTTATTATTATATTTAAGAATTCAACAGCTACGCTTTGGTAGTAGAATCAGATATGAAATAACAGCAGATGTCAATACAGCTGAATATTATATTCTTCCCCTTATCTTGCAACCGATTGTGGAAAATGCATTCGTTCACGGTATAGAAGAGAAAGTAGAAAGTGGACAAGTTATTGTGAAGGTATTAAAAGAAAAAGAGGATATTCATATATTAATCCAGGATGATGGGAATGGAATTTCTAAAGATAAACTCCTAGAAATACAGAATATTTTAAGAAAAGAACAAATTGGAAATCGTATTGGATTAACGAATGTAAATGAGAGACTAAAAAGAGTTTATGGAAATTCATATGGATTAGAGATAACTAGTACAGAAGGTAAAGGAACAACAGTGCTTGTTAAAATTCCAGTAGATAAAATAGGGGGAGATAAGCGATGAAAAAAGTACTTATTGTTGATGACGAGCCAACAATTAGAGAAGGGCTTCCCTATATTATTGATTGGCAAGATTACGGATATGAAATTGTCGGTGCTGCTCAAAATGGTAAGGAAGGAATAAGTTTTATACAGAAATATCAACCAGATGTTGTCATTACAGATATTCGTATGCCCGAGATGGATGGATTAGAAATGATTCAACATGCAAAACAAATAGGCCATTCTTTTTACTCTATTATCCTATCAGGCTATTCGGAATTTACATATGCACAAAAAGCAATCCGTCTAGGTACCGTATCATACTTGTTAAAACCAATAGATGAAGATGAATTAACAGATATTTTACAAGGCATTGAAGAAAAAGAGTCAGAGTACCAAGTAGATATGACTTCTTTATTAAAAAAGAAAATTTTTGAAGGAGATCAAACAAGTATAGCACAAGATTATGCATTAGCTAATTTGATTCGATTTACCAGTAAATCAGTAGCTAATAAATTTCAACATAGTATCAAGGAAAAAACAACTATCGATTGTTATCTATTAACACACGATGATTATATATATGCATTAATGCTAGTTAAAGATAGTTTCTTAGTAGATATTGTTGATAAAGAAATATTTCTATTAGCAAAAAATGAAAACGAAACCATTCTTCAATCTTCTTGGTTTAATAAAAATCATTATTTAAACCAGCTTTATACCCAAATAAAAGAATTAAAAGATACTACATTTCTATATTCAAATTTAGGTGTCATTTCTAATGAAAGAATTCAACAAAAGCAATCTGAGTTGACATACACAAATGAAAATATAAAGGAAGAATTGTTGAATGATCTAAAAAAGGGAGGAAATCTTCCTATAACCTTATTAAAATATAGAGATCACTTTTCGACTAAGCAAATGAAAGAAAATGAAATTAAATGGGCGGTTATTCATGATTTTTATTTCATCATAAATAAAGTGATTGAAAATATGGACCAATTAGATAAAGATAGCTTTTTAGAAATAGGGCATTCTTTACAAGAAGAAGTTGTTGCTAGTAACACAATGGAACAAGTACTAGATGAAATGACAAAACGTTATAGTCTTTTACAACAAAAAATAAGTGAAGACCTAAATAGAGTAAATACCATTCAAGAAATTATATTTTATACAAAAAAGCATTATAGAGAGGATTTAAATCTCAAGATAATTTCTGAACATTTTAATTATAATAATGCTTATATTGGAAAAAAATTCAAACAAGAAACAGGAAAAAGTTATTCCCGCTATTTGGATGAAATACGAATGGGGAAAGCGAAACAACTATTAAAAGAATCTAATTTAATGATATATGAAATTGCCGAAAGAACTGGCTATGCAAATTTAGATTATTTCTATAAAAAATTCAAGCGCTACTGTGGGATGTCTCCAAATGAATACAGAAAACTAAATTCAACGGGTGAAAACAATGAACAGTAAAAATATCTATACCATTTTAAGTTATATATCAAACTTCTTTTTATTAAATCTATGTTTTATATTAAGTAATTTCCTATTTTTTATCACACTATTGCTTTTCCCTTTTTCATTAGAAAATATTTTCGTCTACTATATAAGCCTAATACCAATGGGAGCAAGTCTCACAGCAATCTTTTCTACAAACGGAAGATTGTTAAGAGAAGGGACAATTAGTCCCGTTAAAGATTATATAGTAGATTATAAAAGAAATTTTAAAACTAGCTTCTTCTATTGGTTTATTCAGCTTACTGTATGTTTAATACTATTTGTTGATTTGTTTTATATGTTAGAAAAGAACAATAAACTCCTTGCCATAATTATAGGTATTCTTTTGATAATAGTTTTTATGTTTACAAGTATTAGTCTAAGTGTTTTGAGTAGATTTGAAAGTAATGTGAAAACTTTATTAAAAGTGGGGCCATTTACCATGTTTCGATATCCGGGTAAAGTATTTTTACATTTATCTACTTCATTAATTCTTGTTGTTCTGTTTTATTATGTCCCGGCTGTTTCCTTTTTGGTTGCCTTTAGCCTTTTTGGTTTTGCTCTAATGTATTATACAAACCCTGTACTTGATCAACTAGAAAAGGAGCTATCAAGATGATTAAAAAACAAAAACACTACATATTTCTTTTTGTTATTGTCATTAATTTACTTATGTTAAGTGCTTGTAGTAAAGAAGGAAAAGAAGTATCGGCAGAAAATAGTACCGTAAATTTACAAGCTATTACACAAGCAACACTAATAAAGATTCAACAAGATGATAGTAGCATACAGCTAACGAAAGAAGGCGATGGTTGGAAATTAAAAGATACGGTAGAAAAAGATGAAGTGGCCAGTCAGTTTATTGATGTATTTTCTTCTATGAAAGGTGATAAAGTAAAAGAACCAGAAGGCATAGAGGAATTCTTAAAAGTAACAGCAGATAAGTCTGTCTTAAAGTTATACAAAAAGGATAACAAATTTTATATGAAGGAGCAGGATCAAATCTATCAAATAGTGGATGTTCCTACACTAGTAAAATATTATTCACCTATTATTTTTTCTAATGAAAGAGCCCTTTCTGTAAGTCTGGACACTATTAAACAAGTATCCGTTCAGGGCGAAAGAGGTCATTATTCATTAAGTAAAAATACTAATTATTCATCTGTTGAAAAAGCTCCATTTATAAGTGGATGGTATCTTCATGACTTTTACTCACATGATTATTCTGTTGAGTATAATAAAATGGAAGAAATTTTGACTACCCTTTCTAATTTAAAAGTGGAAAAATCACCTGAAACAGACGAAAATGATATGATTAGTTATTCGGATTTTACCATTCTTGCAGAAGGGGATAAGGAATATACATTACATGTGTTAAAGGATAAAAGTGATCAATTTTTTGTGACGATTAATGATGAAAAAAGTTTATATTCATTATCTAGAGGACAAGTAGAATTACTAGTAAATCAACCTTTCACCATGATTGATAAATTTATTTGCTTAATAATGGCCGATGCCTTAAATGAATGGACACTCGAAGGAGAAAAACAAAACTTCAAAATTTCTGCATCTCATGAACTAAATAGTACGAATGATAAGATAATCTCCAATTTCCAATTAAATAATAAAAATGTAGAGGAAGAAACATTTAGAAAAATGTATCAATACGTAGCGGTAATATCTGCTGATGAAGAATATAATGGGGAAGAATTAGAAGGAGATCCATACTTAGAAATGACGTATAACTTTACTTCAGATGGGGAAGTGAAGAGTAGAACCGTTGATTTTATTCTCTTAAAAGACAATGATAATAAAGTAGCTATAAAAGAAAATGGAAATATAGACTTTATTATGGATAAATCGCAATTAATAGAAATGCTCGAACAGCTTGAAAAAGTAAAAAAATAAAAAATAGGAACCTTGTAAAAGAAGTGCTCGTATAGTCACGAGCACTTCTTTATTTTATAGGTAAAATTAGTGATAGTTATATATTAAAACGCTTACAAAAACACTATTTTTTACTACTTCTTACACTAAGAATTACTATTAAAAATGAAAGCGTAATCAAATATAATTTAGTTATAAAGTTGTTAGATTAATAGAGGGAGTGGGGATGCATGGAAGTAGCACCAATTGTTAATCAAGAGAAGAAGCCCCAAAAAGAGAAAAAGATTACATGGAAAAAGCTAAAAGATCAAAAAGTCCTTATATTTATGGCGCTTCCTTTGGTGATTTGGCTCATTGTTTTTTGTTACGTTCCTCTTTTTGGATGGATCATGGCTTTTCAAGATTATAAGCCTGCATTAGGAGTTTCGAATTCTCCATGGGTTGGATTAAAGCATTTTAAAGCATTATTTGAAGATGAATTATTTTACAGGTCATTAATTAATACTTTAGGAATGGGTGGATTAGGTATTATATTTGGAACCTTTAGTTCTATTGCCTTTGCACTATTGCTAAATGAACTGAGATTTACAAGATTTAAGAAATTTACACAGACCGTTTCTTATTTACCTCACTTTGTATCATGGGTAATTGTAGCGAATATTGTCACAACAATGCTTTCTACAAATGGTGTATTGAATGAATTATTAATGTCACTTCATATTATAGATTCACCGATTCAGTTTATGAGTGACCCAGAGAAATTTTGGTATATCGTTACTTTTTCTGATGTTTGGAAAGAAATGGGTTGGAATGCCATTATTTATCTTGCGGCCATGGTTAGTATAGATAGAGAGATGTATGAAGCTGCTTGGGTAGATGGTGCGAGTCGATTCAAACAAATGATACATATCACATTACCTTCTATTAAACCAATTATTATGATTCTACTAATTTTGAGTATTGGAAATTTAATCAATATTGGTTTCGAAAAACAAATGTTGTTAGGTAATAATATCGTAGCAGATAAAGCACTTGTATTAGATAAATATGCACTTGATTATGGTATTGGAATGTTTAGATATTCATATGGTACTGCAATTGGAATATTTAAATCAGTGGTAAGTATTATCTTGATTTTTGTTTTCAATAGTATTGCGAAAAAATCAGGGAATGGCGGTTTAATGTAAGGAGGAGCATTATGCGAAAATTATTTAGGAAAAAGAATCACTTAAACAGAGTTACAGGCTTTGACCTAGTGATTGCAGCCATCATGATTTTGGTTATTATTGCAACACTGTATCCATTTTTAAATGTATTAGCCATCTCATTAAATGATTCCGTAGATACGGCAAAAGGCGGCTTGCATATTTTACCAAGGGAATTTACTTTTGCTAACTATGTAGAAATATTCAGTAACAATGATCAGTTATTATTAGCTTTTACAAACTCTGTTCTAAGAACAGTAGTTGGAACTGTAGCAGGTGTTCTTTGTACCTGTGTAATGGCATATGTCATCAGCCGTAAAGACTTTATCTTTAGAAGACATATCACGACACTTTTAGTTGTCACTATGTATGTAAGTGGCGGTCTAATTCCAGGTTATATTTTAATCCGCAATTTAGGACTAATTAACAGTTTTGCTGTTTACATTATTCCAGCACTACTTAGTGCATTTAATGTAATCGTTATCAGGTCCTTTATTGATAGTTTACCAGATGCATTAGAAGAATCAGCGAAAATAGATGGTGCTAATGATTTTGTAATCTTTTATAAAATTATAATGCCATTATGTGTTCCAGCAATTGCTACTGTTGCTCTCTTTATAGCAGTAGGCCAATGGAACAGCTGGTTTGATACATATTTATATGCAAGGGGGAATGTTAATTTAACTACGCTTCAATATGAATTAATTAAGATCTTAGATAATGCTAGTACACAAAATGCTGGTAATTTGAGTAATGCAGCAATGGAGCAGTTAAATGCAGGGAAAACCACACCTGAATCAATTAAAATGGCTATTACAATTATAGCTACAGTACCGATTTTGATTGTTTATCCTTTTTTACAAAAGTATTTTGTTTCTGGATTAACTCTTGGAGCAGTAAAAAATTAATACTTATCAAATGGATATAATTAGGGGGAACTTACATGAAGTGGAATAAAAAGATGTTAATGGCGAGTTGTGCGCTCTCAGCAAGTATGCTACTTGCTGCTTGTAATAATGATGTTAGTAAAGACGGAGAATCAGAAGACGGCGTTACAACATTAACTTTCTTTAGTGCAGATTTAACAAAAGATGATAAATTTGACAATCCTGTTGCAAAAGAAATCACTAAAAAGACAGGGGTAAAACTAGAAATCTCTCATCCGGTTGGTGGAGATACGCAGGCAGTTCCATTAATGATTGCTAGCGGAGATTATCCGGATATGATTTTTGGAAAAGGGGATATCAATAAGTTAATTGATGCAGGTGCAGTTATTCCTTTAGATGATTTAATTGAGAAAAAAGGCGATAATCTGAAAGCGCTTTATGGCGATCAAATAGTTCGTCTTAAAAACAGTACGGAAGATCCCCAAATCTATCACGTAGGGACAGGTGGGGTACAGAATATCGTATTAAATCCAAGTGGAACTTTTAAAATTCAATTAGAAGCATTGAAAGAGCTAGGATACCCAGAGATTAAGACATTAGAGGATTTTGAAAATGCATTAAAAGATTATAAAGCTAAATACCCACAAATTAATGGACAAGATACAATTGGTCTATCTTTATTAGGTAGTGACTGGAGATGGTTGATAACAGTGGGTAATCCAGCAGGATATGCTTCAGGATATCAAGATGATGGACAATGGCTTGTTGATAGTGAAACAGGAGCAACAAAATATAAATTCCAAGATGAAAAATTTAAAGAGTACTTCAAATGGCTTAACCACATGTATGATGAAGGTTTAGTAGATCCAGAGAGTTTTACACAAAAATATGATACGTACATTGCAAAAATTTCCTCTGGACGTGTAATAGGCTTAGCTGATCAAAACTGGGATATTAACGATGGTATTGCAGCATTAAAAGCAGACGGACAATCATGGAGAACGTATGCACCACTTGCTGTAACACTTGAGGACGGAATATTACAACCAGACACGAAAGACTATGGTTATACAGGTACTACAGGTGTTTCTATTTCTAGTACAAGTGAACACCAAGAAAAAGCATTTGAATTCCTAGATTGGATGGCTTCAGAGGAAGCGCAAATCTTAGTTAACTGGGGAATTGAAGGCGAAAACTATGAAATTAAAGATGGAAAACGTGTGGCTACAGACATTAAAGAGTCTCAAACAGATCCAAATTATTCACTTAAAACAGGTGTTGGTAACTATATCTATCCATTCCCACAATGGGGTACTGGTGCTGTAGACTCTACTGGTCAACCTATCTCACGTTCTGATACGAAAGAATTAGCAATGTCTAATTATACAGAAGAAGAAAAAGAAGTTATTAGTAGCTATGGCCATGAAGTATGGGCAGATTTCTTCCCATCACCAGACCAATTAGGTGATACAAAGCATGGACGTGCTTATGAAATTGCAATACCAGCAAGTAGCGATTTAACCGTTATTCAGCAAAAAGCAGATGATTATACTACTCAAGCAATTACAGATATCATCATTTCGAAGCCTAGTGAGTTTGAGAAAAAATGGACAGCTATGCAAGAAAAATTAAAAGAAATGGATATTGAAAAAGCCAATGCCGATATGACTGATTTAGTGAAAGATCGTATGGAGTTATGGGGTAACTAAGTAGAATGATTCTATAGGGGATGAATATTACTAAGAATGATATCATCCCCTTTTTTAGAGGTGAATTAGTTAATGGCTATCATTAGCTTTGATGTTGGTGGAACATTTGTGAAATATGGACTTTTTGAAAATTCATACATAGTACAAAAGGGGAAATTTAAGACAGAAAGAAATGATAAAGAAATTTTTCTTTCTTCGTTAGTCCAAAAGATAAAAGACTTAAGTGAGTTGGCAGAGGTAAATGGAATTGGTTTAAGCTTTCCAGGTTTTATCGATACGGAGAGAGGAATTCCAATCTTAGCAGGTGCTCTTACTTCTATCGATGGGGTATCTGTGATAAAAGAACTAAAGAACAGAATAGACATAGATTGTCCAATATACATGGAAAATGATGCGAATTGTGCTGCTCTAGCAGAGAAATATAATGGTGCTGCAGTTGAAAATAAGGACTTTGTTCTTATAACACTTGGTACAGGAGTTGGAGGAGCCATTCATTATCAAAATCAGACGATAAGAGGTCAATCTTATCGAGCTGGTGAAATTGGCATGATGTTGACTGATTATGGAAGGAATTCTCATAAAACACTTCATGAATTGGCTTCAACGAGTGCCCTTATCTCTCTGTATAAAGAAAAAATGGGGCTTTCATCAGATGAAGAAGTAAGTGGAGAAGAAATTTTCTCGAATTACGCTGACGCGGAAGTAAGAGAAATAATTACCGAGTGGAGCAAGTTTGTTGCGGTAACTGTGTTTAATACTGTCGTTATTTTAAATCCAGAAAAAGTGTTAATAGGTGGAGGCGTTAGCCAAGATCCTAACCTTATTTCCTTTATTCAAGAATCCTTAGAAACCATTCCTCATTGGGAGAATTTCAAAGTGCCAGTTGAGGCATGTAAGCACTATAATGATTCCGGATTATGGGGTGCCTATTATTTAGTAAAACAACAATTAGTTTAACAAAAGGAGTGTTCATGAATGAAATTTTTAAACGGTGGGTGGTTAGTTAAAGATGGCTTTGAAGTGAATTATGCCACTCATGTGTACGCGGATAGAAAATCTAAAAATCAATTAACTTTATTTGCTCCCTTTTCCTATATTTCTAATAAAGGAGCAACATTAGATGGCGGATTAATGACAGTAGAACTTTTTACGCCACAATCTGATGTTATTGGAATAAGAATGTATCATCATAAAGGTACTAAAAAAGTTGGTCCTGATTTTGATTTAAATGTGAAAGACATTATTCCAGAAATCAATGAAACAGAAGAAAATTATACGTTTGGATCAGGAGATTTACGTGCGGAAATTACAAAGGGAGAAAATTTTTCTATTTCTTTTCATTATAAGGGAAAGAAAATAACGGATAGTAAACCTAGAAGTAAAGCATATATTAAAGATCCAAAAGGATTACATCACATTAGTGAGCAGCTTTCTATGGATGTAGGAGAATATATATATGGTTTAGGTGAACGCTTTACTAATTTTGTAAAGAATGGTCAAACAGTAGATATATGGAATGCGGATGGTGGAACAGGTACAGAGCAAGCTTATAAAAATATTCCTTTTTATGTGAGTAATAAGGGGTATGGTGTATTTGTTAATTCACCAGGTGAAGTAAGTTATGAAATTGGAAGCGAAAAAGTATCCAAAGTACAATTTAGTGTTCCTGGCGAAGTGATGGAATACTATGTGATTGGTGGAGACAGCTTAAAACAGGTATTAGAGAATTATACAGATTTAACTGGAAAACCATCTATGCCACCAGCATGGTCCTTTGGTTTATGGTTAAGTACATCCTTTTTAACTGATTATGATGAGAAGACTGTTACTTCTTTCGTTGATGGTATGGCTCAACACGACATTCCACTAGAAGTTTTCCATTTTGATTGTTTATGGATGAAAGAGTACGAATGGTGTAATTTCACCTGGGATAGTGAAACATTCCCAGAGCCAGAAAAAATGTTAGCAAGATTAAAAGCAAAAGGTTTAAAAATATGTGTATGGATTAACCCATATATTGGGCAAAAATCTCCTTTATTTGATGTAGGGATGGAAAAAGGCTATTTCTTAAAGAAAGAAAATGGCGATGTATGGCAATGGGATAAATGGCAGGCTGGCATGGCGGTTGTAGATTTTACAAATCCAGAAGCTACTCAATGGTATAGAGACCAATTAAAATCATTACTTGATATGGGCGTTGATTGTTTTAAAACTGATTTTGGAGAACGTATTCCAACTGATTGTGTCTACTTTGATGGATCTTCACCAGATAAAATGCATAATTACTATGCGTATTTGTATAATGAGGTTGTTTACAATTTACTTGTTGAAGAGCGTGGGAAAGACGAGGCAGTAGTTTTTGCTCGTTCAGCATCTGTAGGATCACAGAAATTCCCAGTGCATTGGGGAGGCGATAGCACCTCTGATTATCCATCTATGGCAGAGTCCTTACGAGCAGGTTTATCATTTGGTTTAGGAGGATTCGGATATTGGAGTCACGATATATCTGGGTTTGAAGCAGGAGCAAATCCTGATATATACAAGAGATGGACACAATTTGGTCTATTGTCCTCTCACAGCCGATACCATGGAAGTTGGGAATATAAAGTGCCTTGGATTTATGGTGAAGAAGCAGTAGAAGTAGCAAGAAAGTTTACTAAACTTAAATTAAGCTTAATGCCATATCTTATAAGCCAGTCAGCTTACACTGCGCAAAAGGGAATACCAATGATGAGACCAATGGTGTTAGAATTCCCAGAAGATTTAGCTACACATACATTGGATCGCCAATACATGTTAGGTGATAATTTACTTGTTGCACCTATTTTTAGTGAAGACGGTAAGGTTGCCTTCTATGTGCCAGATGTAAGAGGAGTTTGGACAAACTATTTAACGGGAGAAAGATATGAAGGTGGACATTGGTATGAACAAACCTATGATTATTTAAATCTACCATTATTAGTTCGTCCACATAGCATAATTGTTGAAGGTTACTGTGATCAACATGCTGAATATGATTATACGGAAAATCCAAGAATTCACGTATTTGATTTACAGGAAAATCAACCACTTACAACAGAAATTTATACAAAAAATGGGGAAAAGGCTGCCGATATTTATCTATTCAAAAAGAATGGGCAATATGAAGTGGAGATAAATGGGATAAATCAGTATGAAATCATTTTACACGGAGTTACTGATATTCCGCCGGCACCGGAAATTAAAGTGGAAAATCACTCCACTTATATCACTTCATCTAAACAAAAGCTTACATTATAAAAATGAATAGATAATAGAGGTGAAAAACATGTATTATACCAGCTTAGATAGTTTTCCGGATAATTTTCTTTGGGGGGCGGCATCAGCTGCTTATCAAATTGAAGGTGCTTGGAATAAAGATGGAAAAGGACCTTCTATATGGGATGTATTCACAAAAATTGATGGAAAGACTTTTGAAGGTACGAATGGTGATGTTGCGGTTGATCACTATCACCGTTATAAAGAAGATGTGCGCTTAATGGCAGAAATGGGATTAAAAGCTTATCGATTTAGTGTTTCTTGGAGTAGAGTAATCCCAGATGGAGATGGAGAAGTTAATGAAGCTGGCTTAGATTTTTATGTCAAGCTAGTAGATGAATTGTTAGCTAATAATATAGAGCCAGTTGTTACTTTATATCATTGGGACTTACCACTATCACTACAAGAAAGATACAATGGTTGGGAATCTCGTAAAACGATTGACGCATTTAAAAAGTATTGTGAAGTATTATATAGAAAATTAGGAGAAAAAGTAACCTATTGGGTAACGATGAATGAACAAAACGTATTTACTCCACTAGGTTATAGATGGGCTGTTCATCCTCCTGCTCTTACTGATATTAAGAAGATGTATGAAGCAAACCATATCATTAATTTAGCAAACGCGGAAGCTATTAATCTATTTCATCAACTTGTCCCAAATGGAAAAATTGGTCCAAGTTTTGGATATGGACCAATGTATCCAATAAATGCAGATCCTTCTAATGTTTTAGCAAGTGAAAATGGAGAAGCCTTTAATAATGATTGGTGGTTAGATGTATACTGCAAAGGCACATATCCAAAATTCGTGATGAAGCAGCTAGAAAGATTAGGAATCGCACCAACTGTTTTAGAAGAAGATGATATTTTATTAAAGTCTGCGAAACCAGATTTTTTAGGAATTAATTATTATCATGGTGGTACAGCTCAACAAAACAGGATTGAACATTCCATTAAGGAGAATGAAAAGCAATTCTCCAGTACTGATCCATACTTAATGCAACCAAAAGAAGACCAAGCCGTATCGCCTGAAATACCAATGTTTAATACAGTGGAAAATCCTTATCTAGAAAAAACAGCATGGGGATGGGAAATTGACCCTGTTGGATTTCGTGTTGCTTTAAGAAGAGTCCAAGCAAAATATAATCTGCCAATTTTTATTACAGAAAATGGTTTAGGTGCTATTGATGAGTTGAAAGAAGATGGTACTATTGAAGATGACTATCGAATAGATTACTTGAAAAACCATATACTAGAAATGAAAAAGGCAATTACAGACGGAGTAGATATAATTGGCTATTGTGCATGGTCATTTACTGATCTTCTCAGTTGGTTAAATGGCTATAAAAAACGCTATGGATTTGTATATGTAAATAGAACGGAGTCGGATGAAAAAGATTTAAGAAGAATTCCGAAAAAAAGTTATTATTGGTACAAAAAATTAATCGAAGAAAACGGTTCTACTTTATAAGAATGTAAGAGAGAATCCTAAGCATGCATTTAATTTGCATGTTTAGGATTCTTTTTGTATTTAATGTATATCTTCTTCCTTTCCTTTGCCTTTAATAATAGGTAGAAAAATAAATTGACAAAATAGAAAAATAAGTTATTATATTTCCTATACAGAAAAAGGTGAGATTATATGGAAAAACAACCGTATGGGACAGTTTTAATAAAAGCAGCAAAAATAATGGATGTATTATCAGAACATAAAGAGCTTTCCTTACAAAAAATAGCACTGCTAACTGGTTTAACATCATCTACTACTTTAAAGATATTAGATACGTTAATTTTGATAGGATATGTTAAGAAAGATGAGAAAAAGAAAGAGTTCTCTCTTGGATCCAAACTTATACGATATGCTAATCAGCAATTAGAAGACAATGCTTTAGTCCAAAGTGCAAAACCATTCTTAGTAGATTTACAAAATCGAATTGATGAAACGATCCATCTTGGTATTTTATTTGATAATAATAGTGTTATGTATGTGGATAAATTGGAGCCGAAAAATCAAGTGATTTATATGACTTCTAAAGTAGGGATAACGAGACCTTTATACAGTTCTGCAATGGGGAAAGCGATATTAAGTGAACTTGAGGAACAAAGGTTATTAGATTATTTGGATAATACAAATTTAAAGGCATATACGGTTAATACTATTACGAATAAATTTAAATTAATGGAAGAAATTGAATTAGTGAAAAAAACAGAAATTGCATTTGATGATGAAGAAATGGAAGCGGATTGTTTTTGTGTAGGTACTTCTCTCGTACGTAATGGCAAAATCAGAGGAGCTTTCAGTGTAAGTATGCCGAAATATCGTCTTAACCAGGAAAAGAAAGAGTTTATTATGGAGCAAGTGAAACAGACTAAAAAGAAAATTGAAGAAAAGCTATAAATGTAAAGCAAGATGACTCTTATATAAAATAGTCATCTTTTTTACTAGTTATCTCTTGATTAATAAGATGAAAGCGTTATAATTAAAACTATATAAATTTCCTATAAGAAAAAATGATTTCCAAATAAGAAATTAAGAAGGAGGCAGAGATGAAAAGAATAAATGTACTATCTAGATTGAAGAATGCAGGAGTTATAGCAGTTATTCGTGCAGACTCAAGTGAGGAAGCGATTAAGGCTACGGATGCTGTTGTAAAAGGAGGGATAAAAGGGCTGGAAATTACTTTTACTATTCCTCAGGCAGATTCAGTTATTAAGAGAATTGCAGATACATACAGTAATAATCCTAATGTGGTAGTAGGCGCAGGTACAGTACTGGATGCATATACAGCTAGACTTGCTATAATAGCTGGTGCTGAGTATATAGTTAGTCCGTGTTTTGATCCAGAAACAGCTGAGATTTGTAATTTGTATCAAATTCCTTATTTACCTGGCTGTATGACTATCACAGAAATGAAAAATGCCTTAAAAGCTGGAGTAGATATCGTTAAGCTTTTCCCAGGTAATTCATTTGGACCTAGCATTATTAGTAGTTTTAAAGCTCCTCTTCCTCAATTAAATATTATGCCAACTGGTGGAGTCAGCTTAGAGAATATGCAAGAGTGGTTTAAGCAAGGAGCTGTAGCAGTTGGAGTTGGCGGAAACTTATTAGCACCTGTAAAAAATGGGGACTATGAAGAAGTGTCAAACATCGCAAAGAGTTATATGGATAAGTACAAAGAAATAAGAGACATAGTTTTTGGAGATTATTTGTTAGTAAATAAATAAATGCGTTTTAATAGTTTGTAAGTTTAATAGATATTCTATAACACAAAAATAGGAGATGATTTTCATGCGAAATATGGAAACTAGATATACACATAGCCCAGAGGATATTAGACACTATTCTACTGAGCAATTAAGAAAAGAATTTTTAGTAGAGAAAATTTTTGCACCAGGTGAAATTAATCTAACCTATACGCATAATGACCGACTAATTTTCGGTGGAGTGACTCCAACAGAAGAATATTTAAGTATCAATTTAAGCAAAGAATTAGGAGTAAGTTATTTTTTAGAACGTCGTGAAATGGGTGTCATTAATATTGGAGGTCCAGGATCCATTGTTATAGATGGTATAGAAGAGGAAATGAAAAAGCAAGATGGTTATTATATCGGAAAAGAAACAAAGGAAGTATTATTTAAATCAGTTGATCCCCACAATCCAGCTAAGTTCTACATAAGTTCAGCACCAGCTCACTTTAAATATCCAAATGTAAGAATAAGTATTGATCAAATTAAACCGATGGAAACAGGCGAACCTTTAACATTAAACAAAAGAAAAATCTATCAATATATTCATCCGAATGTTTGTGAGAGTTGTCAATTACAAATGGGTTATACCATTTTAGAACCTGGAAGCTCATGGAATACAATGCCTTGTCATACCCATGAACGTCGAATGGAAGCCTATGTATATTTCGATATGCAGGAAGATACGCGAGTTTTCCACTTAATGGGTAAACCAGATGAAACGAAACATTTAGTAGTTGCAAATGAACAAGCAATTATCTCGCCTAGCTGGTCCATTCATTCCGGAGTAGGTACAAGTAATTATACATTTATCTGGGCAATGTGTGGAGAAAACATTACTTATGATGACATGGATATGGTTCCAATGAATCAATTGAAATAACGAAAAATAGAAAGGAGGAGTATAAGATGAGTTTCAATATGGATAGTTTTCGTTTAGATGGGAAAGTAGCACTTGTAACTGGTGCAGTACATGGTATTGGTCTCGCAATAGCCACAGCACTAGCAGAAGCTGGAGCAACCATTGTATTTAATAATCCTTCCCAACAATCAGTTGATAAAGGGTTAGCTGCATATAAAGAAGCAGGTGTAAAAGCACATGGTTTTGTTTGTGATGTAACAGATGAAGGAGCAGTTTCAGCTTTAATTTCTACAATTGAAGAGGAAATTGGGATCATTGATATTTTGGTCAATAATGCAGGTATTATTAAACGTATACCTATGACAGAAATGTCAGTAGAAGATTTTAGACAAGTTGTTGATATTGACTTAACAGGACCATTTATTATGTCAAGAGCTGTTATTCCATCCATGATAAAAAAAGGTGGAGGAAAAATTATTAATATTTGTTCCATGATGAGTGAATTAGGAAGGGAAACAGTTAGTGCCTATGCAGCTGCAAAAGGCGGTTTGAAGATGCTTACGAAGAATATAGCATCTGAATTTGGTGAATATAATATTCAATGTAATGGCTTAGGACCTGGTTATATTGAAACTCCACAAACTGCTCCTTTGAGAGAACCAGGCCATCCATTTAACAATTTCATTATTGGTAAAACACCTGCAGCTAGATGGGGAACACCTGATGATTTAAAGGGACCAGCAGTATTCCTTGCATCAGATGCATCCAACTTTATTAATGGACATGTGTTATATGTAGATGGAGGAATTCTTGCCTATATTGGAAAACAACCATAATAAATGAAAGAGTGTCTTTTAAGATACTCTTTCATTTATTTTCCAAGAATTTTGTATAAACATCTAGCATTAGTAGTAATTACTTACTTGACGGTATTATTAACTTTTGGCCGATTTTAATGAGATTAGGATTTGCAATATTATTCTTGGTAACAAGGGCTTGTACACTAGTGTTATACATTTTGCTGATTTTTGATAAAGTATCACCTGCTTTTACTGTATAAATTGTTTCAGTTGAAACAGGCTTCTCCTTTTCGTTATTAAGATTTAAATAATTTAGTGGATTAACTGCATTAGATTTTGCTTCATTCCATCTTCCTTTATGAAGTTCAAAATGCAAATGCTGACCAGTTGCATTTCCTGTACTACCCATGATTCCTATTGCTTGTCCTTTTTTTACCGATTCTCCTACTTTAACTTTCCTTGATCCACTTTTGAGATGGGCATATACAGTTTCATACGTTTGTCCTTCCACTTGATGGACAATCATAATACACTCTCCATAACTGTTAGAGTAGTAGGATCGAGTTACTATACCATTTGCACTTGCTACAATAGTATGTGTCCCACTCTGAGCAAAATCAACACCAAAGTGCTTGTTATTCCCGGTGTTACTAAATCCATTTGTCACATATGTTACATCTGTTGGCATCATAAACATAAATTAAATCACCTCCTTAATACTTTATGTGAGGTGATTAACAATGCTTGTACCATTTTCTTATTCCTATTATTTAAAAGTGGTATTTCATAATGGAAGCCATCTTCCGAGGGATTTCTGTATTGTCCATTATTCCATGAAACTGTTCCGCACCTATACCGTATGCGAATACGACAATCATATTACTGGTATGTCCACCTGTTGAACTTAAGCCCTGTACTTCGCGATCTGTTATTCCAGCATGATAATGTTTTGCTATCATATTTCCAATATTCCAAGCTATGTGCTGCTCAGGATATACTTGGTCTGTTTTTGGTTGAATACTATCTTGAAAACTTCTTAACTGTTCTTTGCTTAATGTTATTCCTGCATATTGTTGGAAGACTTTTTTAATACTTTTATTCGTATAACCTTTTCCATTTTTCTTTTTTTGCAATTTACTTACCATAAATTGTGGGGATACATCGACTTTTTTTAGAGCCCCAATATCCATTCCTTCAGTTGCACTTACTCCCATTGTTTCATGATCTGCAGCGACCACCACTAATGTGTCCTGACGCTGTTTTGCCCAATCTACACAATCCTTTACAACCTCATCAAAAGCTATTGTTTCTTTCCAGATACCTGTAATATCGGATGCGTGAGAAGCGTGGTCAATTCTTCCTCCTTCAATTAATGCAAAAAATCCATTGTCATCCTTTGACAGAATTTGTAAAGCTCTATTCGCCATTTCTTTTAATGAAGGCTCGGATGTTTTTAGATTATCCTTATCTAATTGAAAATTTAAATGGTTTTCATTAAAAAGTCCTATTATCTTTGGACCTAGCTACTTGCAGTTCTTTATTAGTTAAAACAACATCATAGCCATTTTCTTTATAGGCATCTAAAAGGGTAATCCCTCTTTTATCTTTCTGTGTGAAATTTTTATATCCCCCACCAAGTATAATATCTACATTATTTTGTAATTGTTGTTTCGCTATTTCTTCCTGATCTGCCCATCTATTATTCACACTTGCAGTAAAACTGGCTGGTGTTGCATCTGTAACAGAATTTGTTGTAATGATAGCCGTTTTTTTGTGATTCTTTTTAAAAGCGTCTAAAATACTATCGACATTTTTTCCTTCTGGAGTAATCCCTATCATCCCATTGTTCGTTTTTTGTCCAATAGCTAAGGCAGTTCCTCCTGCTGCAGAATCCGTGACACGATTATTTGCTGATTGTGTATGAGCTATTGCTGTATATGGTAATGATTCCATAAACAGATTGCCATTTTTACCATATTCAAATAAACGAGCAATTTCCATCTGTCCAATTCCCATTCCATCCCCAATAAGGAAAATTATATTTTTAGGGGTTTGTGTTTTTTTCATTTCATCTACCATTTTTCCTTCTACAATCTTGTCTGGATAGAAGGTAGGAACAAAGAAAAGTAAACAAACTGTTAGTAAAGATATAAATATTTTTTGCATGAATCTTTTCCTCCTATGAAAATCATAACTAGTTGTCTTTTTAGCATTTGATTCAGAGCATTTTTTTAACCAATATCTAATAAGTAAATTAGTAAAAAAGAAAATATTTTCAAAAGAAAAGTCATATACCCAAATGTGGAGCATACATTTTAGTAGTCAAGCATTAATTCGAATTTATATAGACATACCAAATACAAATGTAGAGGACAAGCTAATAAAAGGAGGTAATCTTGTGAAATCAATCTACTCTTTCTTGCCTAAATCTATTGAAGATCTTATACTCACAATCCCTCCACAAAAAAGAAAAGGAATCGAGGAAATTAGGGTAAGAGTGGGAAGACCTTTAGAAGTATTTATTAATGGACATTCTCTTTTCTTTCCTTTCTTGATTTCTAAGGAAGATGGATTTCAATTATTAAATAAGATAAGTCAATACTCGGTTTATACGATGGAAGAAGAGTTAAAAAGAGGATATATCACCGTAGAAGGTGGTCATCGAATTGGACTCGCAGGGAGAGTTGTTTTAGAAAACAGTAAGGTCAAAGCAATAAGAGATGTTGCTTCTTTTAATATCCGAATTGCTAATGAGCAACTCGGGATTGCTAAGCCGTTTATCCCGTATTTATATGATAGAGGAAAATGGCTACATACGATGATTATTGGTCCACCTCAAACCGGTAAAACAACATTATTGAGAGATATAGCTAGGTTGATATCAACTGAAGATGAACATAGACGGTATAAAGCAGCAAAAGTAGGCATTGTAGATGAGCGTTCGGAAATAGCAGGATGTATGGAAGGTATTCCACAAATGACATTTGGACCAAGAGTGGATGTACTAGATGCCTGTCCAAAAGCGGAAGGTATGATGATGATGATTCGCTCTATGAGTCCAGAGGTATTAATTGTCGATGAAATAGGTCGGAAAGAAGATGAAGAAGCAATCTTAGAAGCGGTAAATGCAGGGATTCAGTTAATAATGACAACGCATGGCTCTACTTTTGAAGAAGTGAAAAAACGTCCTATATTAGAAACTATCATAAAAATGGGCATATTTGATCGATATATTGAATTAAATAGAAAGGAAGGGCCTGGAACAATTTCAGCGATTCGAGATGGACAAGGCCAATTGCTTATGAATGAAATGAAGGTGAAGTAATTGATCAAAATAATTGGTGCTATCTTAATTATTGTTTCCACAAGTTATGCTGGTTTTGAGCTTTCTAAAGTCTTAAGTCAAAGACCAAAACAGCTAAGAGCGCTTAAATCAGCACTTCAATCACTAGATGCAGAAATTATGTATGGACATACGCCATTACATGAAGCAAGCAGGCGATTATCCGAACAATTAACGGAACCATTAAGCTCCTTTTTTAAAGATTTCCGAGATCATCTACTTTCAGAAGATACAACTGTTAAAGATGCGTGGATAAGTAGCTTAAACAAAACATGGAAGAATACAGCAATGAAAAATACGGAACTTGAAATTATGAAACAATTTGGTGAAACACTCGGTCGACATGATCGACATTCACAGCAAAAACAAATTATTTTAACACTTACCCATTTAGAAAGAGAAGAACAGGAAGCGAGAGAAAATCAAAGAAAATATGAAAAAATGATAAAAAGTTTAGGATTTCTGTCAGGACTACTGATTGTTATCTTATTGATGTAGTTTTTAGGAGGAGACTATATGGGGTTAGAGGTCGATATTATCTTTAAAATAGCTGGGGTAGGAATCGTTGTAGCATTTTTACACACTATTCTCGACCAAATGGGCAAGAAAGAATATGCCCAATGGGTAACATTGTTCGGATTTATTTATATTTTATTTATGGTGGCAAATATAGTAGATGATTTATTTCAAAAGATAAAATCGGTATTTCTATTTCAAGGGTAAAGGAGGATATCGTTATTGAAATTCTTCAAATTATAGGACTTGCGCTTATTTCTACCTTTCTTGTCATCATAATTAAAGAACAAAAACCTAATATTGCATTTTTATTGGTAGTTTTTGTTGGATGTGCCATTTTCCTTTTCCTTGTTGATCAAATCGCAGCCATACTCGATATGGTAGAAAAATTAGCTACAAACGCGAATGTGAATACGGTTTATATAGAGACTATCTTAAAAATAATCGGAATTGCATATATAGCAGAATTTGCTGTGCAATTAACAAAAGATGCTGGACAAGGATCAATAGCATCAAAAATTGAACTTGCCGGAAAAATTCTAATTTTATCCATGGCAGTGCCTATTTTAACCGTTTTGGTAGAAACCATTTTAAAAATGATTCCGAATTAATGAAATGGAGGATGTATCTTAGGTCCGAGGTGAAAAAATGAAAAAGAAGCTACAAATTGTCCTACTAATCATAGCAACTGTTTTTTTTCTGAATATTGAAATTGTACAAGCATCACCTCACGAAACACAAGAAAGTCCAGATCAACAAACCGAATCAAATATGCTAGATCCTCAAGATTTAGTAAATTCACAGATTAATAATTTGAATCTCGATGAATTAAAAAACTTCTGGGATTCTATCTTATCTGATTATGGAGGTTTTTTACCTGAGAGTCAGAAAGGGAGTCTTTACGATTTACTAACAGGGGAAAACAAGTTGGATTTGCAAGGTTATTTTGATGGAATTCTTCGGTTTGCATTTCACGAAATTATTGTAAATGGAAAGCTATTAGGATCTTTGATCTTATTAACAGTTTTTAGTGTCTTATTACAAACATTACAAAATTCCTTTGAGAAAAGTTCAATCAGTAAAGTTGCTTATTCTATATGTTTTATGGTGTTAATCATACTTGCTCTAAATAGTTTTCATGTAGCAATCACATATGCAAGTGAAACTATTACAACCATGACTAATTTTATTTTAGCTCTTGTCCCATTACTACTCGCATTAATTGCAGCATCGGGAGGAGCTATATCAGCAGCTTTCTTCCATCCTGTCATTCTTTTTTTAATGAATACTAGTGGAATGTTAGTAGAGAAAGTTGTCCTTCCACTTCTATTTTTATCCGTCTTATTGCATATCGTAAGTAGTCTATCCGAGCATTACAAGGTCACACAATTAGCTAATTTACTAAGAAATATAAGCATTGGGATATTAGGAATCTTTCTAACTATCTTTCTAGGTGTAATATCTGTTCAAGGGGCATCAGCAGCTATTACAGATGGTATTACCATTAAAACAGTAAAATTTGTGACAGGTAATTTTATTCCGGTAATTGGTCGTATGTTTACTGATGCAACAGATACGGTTATAAATGCCTCTCTTCTATTGAAAAATACTGTTGGTATAGCTGGAGTTGTGATCTTGTTACTAATTGTTACTTTTCCAGCGATAAAAATTTTAATGATTTCCTTTATTTATAAACTAGCGGCAGCCTTATTACAACCAATTGGCGGTGGCCCTGTGATAACTTGCTTAGATGTCATTAGTAAAAGTGTCATATATGTATTTGCTGCACTGGCTATAGTCTCACTCATGTTTTTTCTCAGTATTACGGTAATTATTGTCGCAGCAAACTTAACCATGATGGTGAAGTAAAGGGGGGAGAAAATATGGATTTCATTAAAGAATGGGTAACCAATATTATTCTCTTCATCTTGCTTGCAACTGTAATTGATATGTTACTACCCAATTCTACTTTTCAGAAGTACGCAAAAATGGTTGCTGGTTTACTACTTTTAACGGTTATATTAACCCCCATATTTAAACTAGTGTCTAATGACTTTGAAGATATTCTAATTTCTGCAACGGAAAATAACAGAGTAGAAGAAAAAATGAATAATTCGATGGAAATGCAAAAAAAAGAAATACAAGCATCACTTGATGAATATACATTAAATAAAATGGCTGTCCAATTAAAACAGGATGCAAATGAGGAGTTGATCGCAGAATACGGAATGGAAATTGAGACAATTCAATTATCAATAGATAACGAAAAGGATGTAGGTTTTCCTGAAAATTTAAATCAATTGAATATTAAATTGAAAAAAAGTGAAGGTTCAGATGGAATTGTGGAAGTAGTTAATATGGTGGAAATTGATACCCAACAGACTCTTCCAACTAAGGAAGAACCAATAGATACAGCTAGCATCGTTTCTTTCCTTTCTGAAAAATGGGATGTTCGTGACAATATTATAGCGATAACGTACGAAGGAGGGGAGGGGAAAAAAGATGGATAAAAAGGACAAAGGTCCAATAAGTTTTTTAAAGAACTTATTGAAAAATGAAGGGAAAGATGGAAAACAAGGAAAGCTTTCCTATATTATCATCGTTGTCTTATTTGGTGCAGCCATTATGCTTATAAGCAATATGTTTTTAAGTAAAGATGATCAAACCCAAGAAGTGGCTGCGTACAGCGATAGCTTATCATCAGACGCAGCAGAAGAAACATTTGGACAGAAATCTAGTGAGCATAAAGAGAGTATTGTTGATTATGAAGAAGCCTATAAGCAAGAAATTAAAGAAGCTGTTAATTCAATAGCCGGTGTAAAAGACGCTATTGTATATGTCAATATAGAAGGAACTGAAAAAAAAGTTTATGAGAAAAATACATCTAAAACAACGCAAAAGACAGAGGAAGAAGATACTCAAGGTGGTAATAGAAAGGTAGAAGAAACTACAAATGAAGAAAATGTAGTCCTTGTACCAAATGGTGATAAAGAAGTTCCGCTAGTAGTAGAGACAGTGAAACCTAAAATTGTAGGAGTTCTAGTTGTTGCAAAAGGTGCTGAAGATATAAAAGTGAAGTCAATGATTGTAGAAGCAGTTACTCGGGCTTTGGATGTACCTAGTCATCGGGTTTCTGTACAACCTAAACAAAAATAAGGGGGATTTCAAATGTTATTAAAAAAGCAAACAGTATGGTTATTAACAATGTTGAGTCTAGTAGTAGTACTTTCTGTATATTATATTACTTCTCCTGAAGGTAAAATAAATGATTTGGCATCAAGTGATAAACAAACTGAAAATGTAAAAAAAGATGAAGCGGGAGCAGAAAAAACATCGGAAAACACAGTTACTACTACTGATTCAGAAGCAGTGTTTGAGCAAATGCGTCTAGATTTAATGGAAGAAAGAGATAAACAGAAAGAGGAGTTAGTTGCTATTCAAGGATCAGCTGAAAAAACAGCAGAAGAAAAAAATCAAGCAACAGAGAAGATTAAAGAGTTACAAGAAATATCAGATAATGAAAAAATCATGGAAAGCCTAATCAAAGCAGAAAACTACGAAGATGTGCTAGTTCAGACCTCAGATGATGGAACAGTAAATGTAACAGTAAAAACGGATGAATTATCTGCAGAAGCAGCAAATGATATTGTACAGTTAGTGAGAAAAAATATGGATTCACCAAATGCAAATGTAGCTGTAAAAATGGATCCAAAATAATATAGTGTAAGCATAAAAAACCTAAAGAAGCTTGTGTAAACCACAGTGTCTTTAGGTTTTTTTATTTGGATAAAGAGTGAAACAGATAGAAGATGTTCCAAAAAGAATAGCCATTTGGAGCTGTCTTACTACGAACAACTAAGATTAGTTATTTTCTTCATATAGTGGTATGATAAGTAGGGAGTGGACATAGTAAAAAATAGTAAGAAGGAAGGAAATTTCAATAGTTTTGTTGAATTATAATGAGGTCTTATCGTATGATATTAGTATCTAGTCCTAATCCTAATCTTAAAAGAATGATTTAAGGAGTGTAATAATATGAATATTAAAGAAGTAAAAGAACTTATAAAATTAATAGATGAATCAAATATTAGTGATTTTTCATATGAGCAAGATGGAGTTAAAGTTGAAATTAAAAAAAATTATGGAGAAACTGTAATAGCAGCACCTGCAGTTGTGACTAAACCAGTTCAACAAGAAATAGTTCAATCAAATGTAGCTGCACCTGAAATTAGTCAAGTAGAATCAACAGAAAATTTACATAAAATTGTTTCACCAATGGTCGGTACTTTCTATCAATCTTCTTCACCGGAAATTGATGCATATGTAAAAGTTGGAGATAAAGTAACAAAGGATTCTGTTGTATGTATTGTAGAAGCAATGAAACTCTTCAATGAAATAACAGCAGAAATAGATGGAGAAATTGTAGAGATCTTAGTTAAAGATGGAGAACTTGTTGAGTTTGGTGAACCATTATTCTTAGTGAAGACAAATTAAGAGGGGTTTTAATAGCATGATTAAAAAACTGTTAATAGCAAACAGAGGAGAAATAGCTGTTCGAATAATTAGAGCATGTAGAGAATTAGACATTCAAACTGTGGCTGTATATTCACAGGCAGATCGTGAATCCTTGCATGTGCAAATTGCTGATGAAGCATATTGTATTGGACCTACTGCTTCTAAAGACAGCTATTTAAATTTTACGAATATTATTAGTGTAGCGACATTAACAGGATGTGATGCCATCCATCCAGGTTATGGATTTCTAGCAGAAAATGCTGATTTTGCTGAATTATGTCGAGATTGCAAAATTACGTTTGTTGGACCTAGTCCAGAGGCTATTAATAAAATGGGAACGAAAGATATTGCAAGAGAGACCATGCGGTTAGCAGGTGTTCCAATTGTTCCAGGGTCCCAAGGTATCATTAAAGATGTGGAAGAAGGAATTGCTTTAGCCGAGGAAATCGGATACCCAGTAATTATTAAAGCTACTGCAGGTGGTGGCGGAAAAGGAATCCGCGTAGCAAAAACGAAGGAAGAATTAATAAAAGGTATTAATATTACTCAGCAAGAGGCATTAACTGCTTTTGGTAATGCAGGAGTATATTTAGAGAAATTTATAGAAGACTTTAGACATATTGAAATGCAGGTTTTAGCAGATAATTATGGGCATGTCATCCATCTTGGAGAAAGAGATTGTTCCATCCAAAGAAGATTACAAAAGCTACTCGAGGAATCTCCATCTCCTGTACTATCAGAAGAAATGAGAGAACAAATGGGAGAAGCTGCTGTTAAGGCAGCTGCTGCAGTAAATTATACAGGTGCAGGTACGGTTGAATTTATTTTTGATTATCGTAATCAACAATTCTATTTCATGGAAATGAATACTCGTATTCAAGTGGAACATCCTGTCACTGAAATGGTAACTGGATTTGATTTGATTAAAGAACAAATTCAGGTAGCATCAGGAAAACCTTTAGAAGTAACACAAAAAGACGTTACGTTTTCTGGATGTGCAATAGAATGCCGTATAAATGCAGAGAATCCTGCTAAAAACTTTATGCCGTCACCAGGAAAGATTAATATGTATTTACCACCAGGTGGATTAGGTGTTCGAGTTGATTCAGCTGCTTATCCTGGTTATTCCATTCCACCATACTATGATAGTATGATTGCAAAAGTAATTGTTCATGGATCAACTAGAGAAGAAGCTATTTCTCGAATGAAACGGGCTCTTAGTGAATTTGTCATTGATGGTGTTCATACCACCATTCCGTTTCACTTAAATCTCCTGAATCATGAAAAATTTGTAGAAGGAAACTTCAATACAAAGTTTTTAGAGATTTATGATTTGATGGAATCAAATGATTAAAAGGAGGAATAACAATGAGCGAAACAACAAGCTTAGAAATGAATCAAGAGTATAACGGTCTTGGTAAAGTAGAAATCGCACCTGAAGTTATTGAAGTCATTGCTAGTATTGCTGCATTAGAAGTCGAAGGTGTTGCCCAAATGAGAGGTAACTTTGCCTCTGGTGTAGCGGAAAAATTAGGAAAAAAATTGCACAATAAAGGTGTAAAAGTAGAGCTTAGTGAAGAAGGTATTAAAGTGGAAGTATATTGTGTCATGAACTTTGGCATATCTATTCCACAAGTTGCACAACAGATTCAAGATAATATACGTCAAACATTAATTAATATGACAGGTCTTGTTGCACAAGAAGTAAATATTCATATTGTTGGTGTGCAGTTTGAATCCGCAAAACAAGATGAATTTCAGCAAGAAATGTAACGTGATATAAAGCTTTAGAACACTTTTGAAAGACTGATTTAGAAAAATGATAATTTCTTCTAAAGGGATACCTTTTAGCAGATATTATTGTTTATTCTAGACAGTCTTTTTTTATCCAATAAATAAATCTACATTTTGGTAGCCATAATATATTGGAATAGTAGAACTTTAGGATTTATCTTTGGTTTTTATGTCTGTAAGATAGAGTTTTATTTTTTTTTATGCTATTATTCATGTAGCGAAAAAAAATAGATGGAATTCATAGGTATGAAATTAAGTATGCCTATTTCGAGGAATTTTTTAAAGGAGCATAATAATGAAAAGAAGAACTGCTAGAGAAAAGGCACTACAAGCCCTTTTTCAAATTGATATTAGTGATATAGATAAGGATACAGCAATAGAACATGTGTTAGAAGAAGAACAGCATGATGCATACCTTACAAAATTGGTTAATGGTGTATTAAGTCACCAGGTTTCAATTGATAATCATATAAAGAGTTATTTGGAAAATTGGACAATTGAGAGAATTGCAAACGTGGATCGAAATATCTTACGTATTGCTACATATGAGATACTGTTCGGTGATAATGAAGATGTACCTGCTAATGTGGCAATTGATGAAGCAGTAGAAATTGCCAAGGTGTTTGGCGATGATAAATCAAGTAAGTTTATTAATGGTGTACTATCAAAAATTAAAAATAATCAATAAAAAGAATGAAATACAAGCTGGAGGTTTTTAGCCTTTCTTCTATTTCCTTCTATAACTTATAAGCAAGATAAAGGGGGATGTAGTATGAAAACTGCTCCCCTTTTATCCTGTATAAGGAGTTTTTTAGATGGAGTCACGTTATTTAACTGTGTACGCATTAACCAAGTATATAAAGAGAAAATTTGATGCAGACCCACATTTACACCAAGTATTAGTAAAAGGGGAAATATCAAACTTTAAACAGCATTCTAGTGGTCATATGTACTTTACTCTAAAAGATGATAAGGCAAGAATATTAGCAGTTATGTTCGCTAGGCAAAATCAGCAAATAAAATTCAGACCAGAAAATGGTATGAAGGTATTAATTAAAGGTAGCATTACCGTATATGAGTCTAGTGGTCAATATCAGATGTATGTTCAAGAAATGCAACCAGATGGTATTGGAGATCTTTATTTAGCTTATGAACAGTTAAAGAAGCAATTAGAGCAAGAAGGCTTGTTTAGTGATGATCATAAAAAAATCATACCCAAATATCCTAAAACGATTGGTGTAATTACTTCCCCAACTGGAGCTGCCATTAGAGATGTTTTAACAACAATAAAACGAAGATTCCCGATAGCAAAGGTGATTATTCTACCAGCTCTTGTCCAAGGGGAGACAGCTGCTCCGTCAATTGTTCGTGCAATTAATATGGCTAATGAAATGACAGACCCCAACTTAGATGTGTTAATTGTTGGCAGAGGTGGAGGATCCATTGAAGAATTATGGGCATTCAACGAAGAAATAGTTGCAAGAGCTATTTATCAATCTAGAATACCAATTATTTCTGCAGTTGGCCATGAAACAGATTTTACTATTGCAGATTTTGTTGCTGATTTGCGTGCACCTACGCCAACAGGAGCTGCGGAACTTGCTGTGCCACATATAGAAGATTTAGTGGAAAGAATCTTTAATAGAAAAACTAGATTAATTCGTTCAATGAAAGAAAAGTTCGAATTACAAAAGTTACGCTTAAATAGAATTCAACGATCTTATGCATTTCGATACCCTAAAGTCCTCTATGATCAAAAATTAGAACAGTTAGATAAACAAAGAGAGCAACTAATCCGAAATATGCAAAAAGTTTATGAGGATAAAAAAAGTCAACAATCCTTATTAACGAAACAATTGGGTAAAAACCACCCAAAACAATATATTGAAACTGCTTATCAGGATATTGTTCTATTACAAAAAAATTTAAATAGAAATGTTGAACTAATTACTCGATTAAAAAAACAAGAATTTTTATCCATTATTGGCAAATTGGATGCTTTAAGCCCTTTAAAGATAATGGAAAGGGGCTACAATGTTGCCTATGATGATTCTGGTAGACTCCTTAGTAGTGTAGAACAAGTAAAGCCTCATGATCATATTGAAATTAATTTTTCAGATGGAAAAGTGGAAGCAGAGATTATTACGATAAAGGAGAGATAGAAATGGCAAAAAAAGCGGAGGAAAAGCAATCCTTTGAAGAAGCAATGGAAGAATTAGAACGATTAGTAGAAAAGCTAGAAGAAGGAGATGTTCCTTTAGAAGAAGCTATTAATACCTATAAAAAAGGCATGGAACTATCTAAATATTGCCATGAGAAATTAAAAAATGTGGAAGAACAGCTAGCAGAGATTGTATTAGAGAATGGACAAAAACAGTCATTTTCCATACAAGAGGAGGAATAACCTTTGAGTAAGATGTCTTTGTCCGCTTTTACAGAAAAGTATAAAAATGTGTTGGAAGAGGAATTAAAAAAAGCAGTTGAATGTTTGTCCGCTCCTGCCCCTTTGAAGGATTCTATGCTCTATTCTTTGAGTGCCGGAGGGAAAAGAATACGCCCACTTTTATTATTTGGAACCATGTATGCTTTTGGAAAAGACCCTATTAAAGGGGTATTACCAAGTGCTGCAATTGAGATGATTCATACGTATTCATTAATACATGATGATTTACCGAGTATGGATGATGATGATTTGCGCAGAGGAATGCCGACAAATCATAAAGTTTATGGTGAGGCGACCGCAATACTGGCTGGAGATGCCTTGTTAACATATAGTTTTCAATTATTAGCTCAAATGAATATAAAAGAACACACACCAGAAAATATCATAAAAACGATACAGCTACTAGCAAAAGCTGCAGGGGCTGAAGGCATGGTAGGTGGACAAGTAGCTGATATTGAAGGAGAAAATAAGGAACTAAATCAAACTCAATTGGAGTACATCCATGTACATAAAACAGGAAAGTTACTGGAAGTGAGTATCGAAATCGGAGCATTACTTTCAGGGGCAAGTACGAAACAGTTACAATTATTAAGGGAATATGCATATCATTTAGGATTAGCTTTTCAAATAAGGGATGATATTCTCGATTTAGAAGGAGAAGAAGACGTAATTGGTAAACCAGTTGGTAGTGATACAAATAATCACAAAAGTACGTATCCTAAAATATTGACAATGGCTGGTGCGAAAAAAGAACTGGAAATGCATATTAGGAAAGCAAAAGAACTTCTGACCCAAGTGAATATAGAAAGTACTATATTAGAAGAAATTACTGATTTAATTGGAAATAGAAATAATTAATACCATTACAAATGTTTTAAAGTATAAATAGAGTGGTAAATAATAATAGCTAGTATATATCTAATTCAGGGATGTCTCTTAAAGTTTTGGCATCACTAGGGAACTAAGGATGGGAAAGGATGTATAGCTTTTCTTTTAGTTAACTAAGTGTTGTTTATCTTGAATAGAGACATCCCTTTTACTAGGTTAAATAGGCGTTATTTAAAGTTTGACTATTTAGAATAACTACTAATATAGGCCAGTAGATGGTATAATACATATTTAATTAAAGTTTAACTTAAATATCTTTTCCTAAGGAAAATGTCATTTCATCAATCTACTCTTCTAGTATTTTTTCTTATACAAGAATGAAAATTAGGATTTTTTTACAAAGTAAGGTATTCTAGTATTAATAATATTGAACTACTGTACATATTGTGCAGAGAAGTGAGTATCACAGTATATCTTCATTTAGAGGAAATAATATAAATTTGTCTCTTATTTTGGAAACTGAATGAAAGTGAGTTGTTATAAATGGATTTAATGTCAATTGAAAATCCATCTTTTTTAAAGAATTTATCAAACGAGGAATTAAAAAAGCTTAGTAAAGAGATTCGTCATTTTTTAATTAATAAGCTTTCTCATACAGGAGGACATATCGGTCCTAATTTAGGTGTAGTCGAATTAACTATAGCTCTTCATAAATGTTTTAATAGTCCGAAGGATAAAATGCTTTGGGATGTAGGGCATCAATCTTATGTCCATAAAATATTAACTGGAAGAGCGAAAGATTTTGATACACTGCGTCAATTTAAAGGAATGTCAGGGTTTCCAAAGATGAATGAAAGTGAACATGATGTTTGGGAAACAGGTCATAGTTCTACTTCCTTATCAGCAGCTATGGGTATGGCAGTAGCAAGAGATTTGAAAAAAGAAGATTCTTATGTAATCCCTATTATAGGTGATGGTGCATTAACTGGGGGCATGGCTCTAGAAGCATTAAATCATATTGGTGATGAGAAAAAAAATATGATTGTCATCTTAAATGATAATGAAATGTCCATTGCTCCAAATGTAGGTGCATTACATCAAGTACTTGGTAGACTGAGAACAGCTGGTAAGTATCAATGGGTAAAAGATGAATTGGAAATAATGATGAAAAAAATTCCAGCAGTTGGTGGGAAATTGGCTGCGACTGCTGAAAGAATTAAAGATAGTTTGAAGTATTTACTCGTTTCCGGTGTTTTCTTCGAGGAATTAGGCTTCACTTACTTAGGACCTGTTGATGGTCATGACTTTGATGACTTAATAGAACAACTTAATTATGCAAAGAAAACGGATGGACCAGTTTTATTACATGTCATCACGAAAAAAGGGAAAGGCTTTTCTCCTGCAGAAGAAGATAAGATTGGTACTTGGCATGGAACAGGACCTTACAAGATTGAAACAGGCGATATTATAAAGCCTACTATTGCTGCCCCAGCATGGAGCAAGCTAGTGAGTGACACAGTTCTAAAAATTGCTAGAGAAGATGAACGTGTGGTAGCAATTACTCCTGCTATGCCTGTTGGATCCAAGTTAGAAAGTTTTGCTAAAGAATTTCCAGATAGGATGTTAGATGTCGGGATTGCAGAGCAACATGCAGTTACGCTTGCAGCAGGTTTAGCAACTCAAAAGATGAAACCATTTTTAGCTATTTATTCTACGTTTTTACAAAGAGCATATGATCAAATGCTTCATGACGTTTGTCGTCAAAATTTAAATGTATTTATAGGTATCGACCGTGCTGGATTAGTTGGCGCCGACGGAGAAACACATCAAGGAATTTATGATATTGCGTTTTTACGTCATATGCCGAATATGGTATTAATGATGCCAAAAGACGAAAATGAAGGGCAACATATGGTAAATACAGCACTTCAATATAATGATGGTCCGATTGCAATGCGCTTTCCACGTGGAAATGGTTTAGGTGTCAAGATGGATGAAGCATTACATACTATACCAATTGGTACATGGGAAGTCCTTAAAGAAGGTATAGATGCGGCTATCTTAACATTTGGGACAACAATTGAAATGGCAATGGAAGCCGCGAGTGAGCTTGAAAAACAGGGGATACAAGTTCAGGTGGTGAATGCAAGGTTTATTAAACCACTTGATGAAAAAATGCTTACTGACTTATTAAAAAAACAAATTCCAATATTAACAATCGAAGAAGGTTGTTTGCAAGGTGGATTCGGTAGTTTTGTACTAGAATATGCCCATGATCATGGGTTCGGAGCTAATGTTATTGATCGAATGGGAATACCCGACGAATTTATTGAACATGGAGATGTTACCTCTTTGTTAAATGAAATCCATTTGAACAAAGAAGAAGCGATTAGAAGAATTATCTCAATCGCAAGAAAAAAGCAAAAGAGGGCATAGTTATTCATGAAGAAAGAAAGAATCGATGTATTATTAGTTGAACAAGGTTTATTTGAAACAAGAGAAAAAGCAAAGCGCGCAGTTATGGCTGGGATTGTTTATTGCGATGAAAATCGATTAGATAAACCAGGTGAAAAAATAAATGTAGAATCTAAACTTACTGTTAAAGGGAAAAAGCTACAGTATGTATCAAGAGGTGGCTTAAAGCTAGAAAAGGCACTTCAAGTGTTTGATATTGATATGAAGGATAAAGTTCTTTTAGATATTGGTTCTTCAACAGGTGGCTTTACAGATTGTGCCTTGCAAAATGGTGCTAAGCAATCGTACGCACTAGATGTCGGATACAATCAACTTGCATGGAAGCTAAGGCAGGATGAACGTGTAATTGTAATGGAACGAACGAATTTCCGTTATGTAACACCAGCAGATTTAGAAGGAGAAATGCCTAATATCGCTTCTATTGATGTTTCTTTTATATCACTAAAGCTAATACTTCCAGTACTAAAAACATTACTTTCTTCTGGTAGTAATGTCATCGCTCTTGTAAAACCTCAATTTGAGGCAGGAAGAGATCAAGTTGGTAAAAAGGGAATAGTGAGAGATAAAAAAGTTCATGAGTCAGTATTAGAAACAATTATAGAATTTGCGAAAAACGAAGGGTATATAATAAAAAATCTTTCTTTTTCTCCTATCACTGGTGGAGACGGTAATATAGAGTTCTTGCTTCATCTATATTGGGCAGAAGATGTTAAGAATGAACAACACTATTATCATATAAAAGAGACAGTAGAATCAGCTCACAATGAATTAAAAACGAAAAAAGAAACAAATATTGATTAATTTTTATGGATAGCACTCACAATGATACTAAGATATTCATTGTAAGTGCTATCCTTTTTTTAATAAAGTCTTTCTGATTGGGATTGTATTACAAGTTTTTGTTCTCTTTATTCTTGTAAAAATACGAACATTAGGTAAAATAAAGGAGAAGAGTAAAGTCTAGTATAAAGGTAACAGGTATTATCCCTTGATACGAATGTATTTTTATTCAAGTGGACGGGCACCTTTATAAGCCCCTTTGGTTATGCTAACAATTAGTGAAGGACTGTATACACTGATTGTTAGTTTCGTTTTATAGAGCTTATTGAAGTGTACTATTTATTAATAGAAAAAAAGATATTTACTAATAAAGGATGGAACTAATGAATAAAGGTCAAAGACATATTAAAATTAGAGAAATAATTGCTAATAACGAGATAGAGACACAAGATGAATTAGTGGATGAATTAAAAAGTGCTGGATTTAATGTAACGCAAGCCACTGTATCTAGAGACATAAAAGAGCTACATCTTGTGAAGGTGCCATTACAAGATGGTAGATATAAATATAGCTTACCAGCAGATCAACGATTCAACCCCCTTCAAAAGCTAAAAAGAATATTGATGGATTCCTTTGTTAAAATTGATTCTGCTGGAAATTTATTAGTACTTAAATCTTTGCCTGGAAATGCCCAAGCTATTGGTGCATTAATTGATAATTTAGATTGGGATGAAATACTAGGAACAATATGTGGGGACGACACATGCTTAATAATTTGTCGAACGGATGAAGATGGCAAAATAATTAGTGATCGCTTCCTTGATATGCTTTAAGATTGGAGTGAGTATATTTTGTTAAGTGAATTATCGATAAAGAACTTTGCCATTATTGAGCAACTTTCTATTTCCTTTAACGGAGGTTTGACTGTACTTACAGGTGAAACAGGGGCAGGTAAATCCATTATTATTGATGCTATCAATTTACTTGTTGGCGGTAGGGGTTCTTCTGAGTTTGTCCGTCACGGTGAAGATAAAGCGGAAATAGAAGGCTTATTTTATGTAGAGGATGAACATCCTTGTTTCCATAAAATGAAAGAATTCGGGATAGATATTGAAGAGGGAGCTATAGTCATTAGAAGAGATATCTCTCTTTCCGGTAAAAGCGTTTGTCGCATAAATGGGAAACTCATCACTATCTCTACACTTAGAGAAATTGGAGCCACTCTTATAGATATACACGGACAGCATGAGCATCAAGAATTAATGGATGAAACAAAACATATTGGATTATTAGATACTTTTGCTATGGAAGAATTATCGCCTGTTTTAGCAGAATACGAAAGTATATACAGAAATTATATGCAAACAAGTAGAAAGCTAACAAATTTAACGGAAAATGAGCAACAAATGGCACAAAGATTAGATCTTTTGCAATTTCAATTTACAGAAATTGAAAAAGCTCAATTAAAATTAAATGAAGATGAAGAACTCTTTGAAGAGAGAAAAAAATTAAGTAATTTTGAGAAAATATTTGATAGCATCCAAGCAAGTTATAATGCTTTAAAAGGAGATCAAAGAGGATTAGACTGGCTTGGAGAAGTTATGGGGAATATAGAGGAAGCAGCAAGTCTTGATACAGAATATAAAGAATGGGCTGAATCTGTTTCCAATAGCTACTATATATTAGAAGATGTTGCGAGTAAAATGAGAAGTGCTCTAGACTATCTAGAATATGATCCAGAAAGAATAAATATTATCGAAGCAAGATTGAATGAAATAAACACATTAAAACGAAAATATGGTAAAAGCGTCGCAGAAATATTAGAATATGCTGCGAAAATTGAAGAAGAGTTAGAAACCCTTCAAAATAAGGAAACCCATATAGATCTTTTAGAAAAGGAATTAGCCTCCTTAAAGCAGGATTTACTAGTAGAAGCAAATGAACTGACTAGTTTACGAAAAAAAGCAGCAGCTCGTTTAACAGATGCCATTCATAAGGAACTAAAAGAACTATACATGGAAAAAACAGTATTTGAAGTACGTATCCATTCAAATGAACAGCATATAACGAAAGCAGGGATAGATGAAGTAGAGTTTTATATTTCGACAAATCCTGGAGAGCCTTTAAAACCATTATCAAAAATTGTGTCAGGTGGAGAATTATCTCGAATGATGCTTGCTTTAAAAAGTATTTTCTCCAAACATCAAGGAGTGACTTCTATTATTTTCGACGAAGTGGATACAGGGGTTAGTGGTAGAGTAGCTCAAGCAATAGCAGAAAAAATCCACCATGTTTCAGTTGATTCTCAAGTCTTATGTATTTCCCATTTGCCGCAGGTTGCTGCAATGGCTGATACCCATTTGTTTATTGCTAAGAGAATTCAGGATGGACGGACATCTACTTCCGTTTCTCCTTTATCACAGCAAGATAAAATTAAGGAAATAGGAAGAATGATTTCTGGTACGGAAATAACGGATTTAACAAAAAAACATGCAAAAGAGTTGTTAAAACTAGCCCAAAAAGCAAAGAATAAATAAGGACACAAAAGATGCCTCTGCATAGTGCAGAGGTTTTTTTGTAGCAAAATTTTCACAAAGTGATATAACAAGCTAATTATTACCTGTTAATAAACAATTTATACAGAGAAGTTCAGGATAATAATAAAATGAAGGTTCAAAAAACTAAAAATTAGCTGGTAAGTATTTTTTTACAGTTATAAATGATTCAAATACAGGCAAAGTTATATATGTAGCCAATAGACGTGGTGAATAGAAGCGAGGAGATGAAGTGATATGAAAAGCGATATCCTTAGAAAAATAATTGGTGGAATTCTCCTTGTTTCATTAGTATCCCTATGCTTTAACAAACCATTTCAAGAATATCTTCATATACCAAAAAGTGTGACATTATTTGCAGGACAAAATATGAATGTTAGTAACATGGAATCTTTACCTGTTACAGCAACATTATCTAATCAAGATTCTGTTGTTGCCTTGAGTCAAGAAAATGGAAAGTTATCCTTGCATGGGAATGAAAATGGTAAAGAAGAAATGGTTCTTGAACTCGCTGGTTTTCCAGTGAAAAAGGTGGATGTGAAAGTTCTTAAAGATTTTAAAGTTATTCCTGGTGGTCAATCCATTGGGGTAAAATTAAATACAGTTGGCGTATTGGTGGTTGGTCATCACCAAGTTAATACAGAAGAGGGGAAACAATCCCCTGGTGAAAAGGCAGATATTAAAGTTGGCGATATGATTGTAGAAATTAACGGTAAAAAAATAGAGAAGATGGCAGATGTAGCACCATTTGTTCAAAGTGCTGGTGAAGCAAATGAACCACTGAATTTGACTATTCGCAGAGAGAAAGAAGAAATCAAGACAAAGTTATTACCATTAAAAGAGAAAAATGATGATACCTACAAATTAGGTTTATATATAAGGGACTCTGCAGCAGGAATTGGGACAATGACCTTTTATCATCCCGATACCAAAAAATACGGAGCTTTAGGACATGTGATTTCTGATATGGATACAAAAAAACCAATTCTTGTGGATGATGGAGAAGTTTTGCGATCGACAGTTACTAGTATAGAAAAAGGAAGCAATGGTAATCCAGGTGAAAAGCTAGCAAGATTCTCGGAAGATAAAGAAGTTATTGGTAATATTAAAACAAATAGTCCGTTTGGAATATTTGGCGAATTAAATAAACAAATTGATAATGGAATATTAGATAAGCCGATGCCAATTACTTTGTCGGATCAAGTAAAAGAAGGTCCAGCTCAAATTCTTACCGTCGTCGATAATGATGAGGTAAAATTATTTGATATTGAAATTGTAAGCTCAGTTCCTCAGAAATATCCGGCTACAAAAGGTCTTGTATTAAAAGTAACGGATAAGGAATTACTAAAGAAGACGGGTGGTATTGTTCAAGGTATGAGTGGAAGTCCAATTATACAGGATGGCAAACTTATTGGAGCAGTAACCCATGTATTTGTAAATGACCCAACCTCAGGTTATGGAGTTCATATAGAGTGGATGCTAAATGAAGCTGGCATTAACATTTATGAAAAAGAAGAACAAAAAGCATCCTAATAAAAAGAAAAATCAAGTAGAAATAGCTTCTACTTGATTTTTTTCTTAAAACTGATGAATGAGATAATCGACTAAGTATCCTATTGTTATAAATAAGCCAAAAAATGTATTGGTCATTCCTGTACTTTTCATAGCAATTGGTGTTTGGCTACGATCACCTTTAAAACCTTTAATTGCATTAAGTGGTTTCTTAATGCTTAAAAGCACGAGAAGTAGCCAAGGGGTAAATACGCCGAAAGCAACTAATACAATAATCCATAAATAAGAAAATAGGAATAAGCACGCTAGTAAATTAACAGCTTTATGAAATCCCATTAAGATAGCAATCGTTTTTCTACCGCCAAGGGTATCTTCCTCTATATCGCGAATATTGTTGGATAAGTTAATTGCTCCAACTAATACAGAAATAGGAACAGAAATTAGAATACTTTCCATATTAACTGTGCCTGTCTGAATAAAGAAGGAAATAAGAATAAATATGCATCCCATACAGATTCCAGAAAAAATTTCTCCAAAAGGGGTATAGGCAATTGGAAGAGGTCCCCCGGTATATAGATATCCAATTGCCATTCCAAGGATACCAATTAGGGCTATCCACCAACTAGTACTAGAACATATATATACGCCAAGTATAAGAGCGATTATATATAAGGTAATAGCCATTGTGAGAACCGTTTTAGGTTTCATACCATGATGTACAATGGCTCCTCCGATTCCGACAGATTCTACAGAATCAAGGCCTTTCACAAAATCGTAATATTCATTAAAGAGGTTCGTAGCAATTTGTATGATTAAGCAAGCAAACATCATTGCAAAAAATAAACCCCAATGAATAGAGGTAGTAGATAATGCTAAGACAGTACCAATTGTAACTGGTACGAAGGAAGCTGTTAACGTATGAGGTCTTGTTAACTTCCAAAGTAATTTATAAGTAGGTATATCGTTATTTGTAACATTTCCCATAAAAAAATCCTTTCTAAAAAACAACAAAATATGAACATATAGTCCAACCTTTATAATACCCCATCTTTCTATATAGCAACAAGATATTATTCATAAAAAAACATAAAATTTTTTCCTGTTAGACAATCAAAAAGAAGTTATTCTAAACCGTATAGGTTATACATTTATTGTAAATTAGAGTATAATCATACCAGGTAGTTCTTCGACAAAATAAAAAGAATATCGAATAAGGTCGAAAACGTGAGAAAATAAAAGAAAATTAAAGGATTTTCCTATATTTTATGTTTTTTTATAAAATAAGAGGATTTTCTGTTGCTTTGTCGAAAATGTCCTTTAGAATAAAAGATATAATAGAAAGAGAAAGAGACATTGGACTTGAGGGAGGAAACAATCATTGAAGAAAATAAAGGTATGTATCGTAGATGATAATAGGGAACTTGTTGGATTGTTGGAAGAGTATATAGGTTCTCAAGAGGATATGGAAGTGATCGGTGTCGCTCATAATGGCCAAGAATGTCTAGAATTAATGGAACAAATTGAACCAGATGTAATGGTCCTTGATATCATCATGCCTCATCTTGATGGTTTGGCAGTATTAGAAAGATTACGCCAGATGAATTTATCTAAAATGCCAAATGTTATTATGCTTACTGCCTTTGGTCAGGAAGATGTCACGAAAAAAGCGGTAGAACTTGGTGCTTCATACTTTATATTGAAGCCTTTTGATATGGAATATCTTGCAAGCCATATTCGCCAAGTTAGTGGACAGTCTACAGGAATCATGCGTAAATCCTCAAGCTCTTCCTTTAAAACACAATCAGAACCAAAAACAAGAAATCTTGATGCAAGTATTACAAGTATTATTCATGAAATTGGTGTTCCTGCACATATAAAAGGTTATTTATATTTAAGAGAAGCAATTTCGATGGTTTACAACGATATTGAATTGTTGGGATCTATCACAAAAGTTCTATATCCAGATATAGCGAAAAAATATAATACAACAGCAAGCCGTGTGGAACGTGCTATTCGTCATGCAATCGAAGTAGCATGGAGTAGAGGTAATATTGATTCAATCTCTTCCTTATTCGGATATACAGTAAGTATGTCTAAAGCGAAACCAACGAACTCTGAGTTCATTGCAATTGTTGCAGATAAGTTGAGGCTTGAACATAAGGCTTCTTGAAGGGGTTAGGGCTGCTGGTATGTTCCAGTGGTTATTCAGTTAATGTTATTCGATGTAATTGATCGATAAACTTCTTTTGGATCCTTAAGATAAGTTGTTTGTTTACCAAAAGACATCATCTTTTATTGGTATATAAATTACCAGTAAAAGATGATGTCTTTTTGTTTTTTATATAAATAGATATGGGATGGAAATCTGGTGATTTTATATTTTGTTTATATTCTTCTTATCATTCCATTCCTTCTGGTATCTCTCCATAGTCTTAAAGGAGGCTATTGCAACTATTAATTGTTCATCGTTTGGCTTTGAAGTAAAAACTACGTATTGTAGAAAAGAACCGATTTGATAAATTGGTTTTAAAAATTTCTTAACACGTTTATCCTCTATAATAAAAAGTTCATAAGAAATGGACCAAGTAATAATAATCTCTAATAATTCATTTATATCCCTGGTATATGGAATGATCCATAATACGAATGATACTAAGCAAAGAAAAGTAACCAAATTAGTACCACAGGCTCTATGGATTCTAGATTGTTTTCTTACATTTTCTACAGTTAACTCAAGATCATTTAAATAACAGTTAGAAGTCATATGCTCTGCTGCATGGTACTTCCCTAATTTAGTAATATAAAATGCTACTATCAGTATCATACAAATACTTATAACATAAAAGTAATATTCAATATTGAAATAACTGGAATCGTTTGTTATATCAGGAGTAAATAGAAATAAATAGAGGAAAGAAATAACAAATAAGAAAATAAGCAGTTTCCAGGCAGTTAGGAATGTTTTAAGCATTAACCAGGCTCCTCGTATAAATGGAAGATTTCCTAAAAATTGATCTATTTTAAAACCAATAGTTTTTTTACGAACTGGTGTTATATGACTAATAGTGTGTGTTACCGTTAACTTCCCATTTTTTTTAATTGCTTTTGCTTTAACATTCTTAGAATAAAATAAAACACCGTTAAACAACGCTAGCCCACCATGTCTCATGATACACTCCCCATTTTGTTTATATTGCATTTAATAATTTTTATCTTTTAGAGTTATGTATTCTCTAGAAATAATAGGGCATAAAGAATATCTATATCATTATATTCAATACAATGAAATTATTTAAAGAAAATAACAATATGTTGTTAATAATCCTCAGTTAAACAATATAATTATTTTGAAAGTAAGTATAATTCTATAAACGAAAAGTTCATTATGATTTAAAAAACTATTTATACCAATATAAGGGAAAAATAAAAGAAATAGTAAATATTGAATGGAATGATTTGCTTTATTCGAAGATAACTGTTACTATAAGAGAGACTTATTTTTGTTCTAAGAAAATAGTTGAGATATACATAGAGAGTTTTGATACAAATGTAATTCAGGCTTTCAGGTATATATAAGGAAAGTTCTTTTAAAAAGTACGATTCTGTATATTGCCTACATGTTTCTTTCTTTTTCAAATTGAGCAAGGATAGTAATACATTGTGCGTCATGCACATAGGAGGAAATAGCAAATGGCTACAGGTAAAGTAAAATGGTTTAACGCAGAAAAAGGATTCGGTTTCATCGAAACAGCAGAAGGACAAGATGTATTCGTACATTTCAGTGCTATTCAATCTGAAGGTTTCAAAACTTTAGATGAAGGCCAAGAAGTTTCTTTTGACATAGAAGAAGGTCAACGTGGACCTCAAGCTGCTAACGTTGTTAAAAACTAATTAGTATGCTAATTAAAAATAGACTCTAACTTTTAGTTAGAGTCTATTTTTTTTTATTAAAAGGAATGTGCAATAATAATAAATTGTAGATATTTACTATATGATAATAAGAAATAGAAGGAGTGATGCAGATGACGAAAATTTTTGCACATCGTGGATATGCTGCGAAATTTCCAGAAAATACAATGATTGCTTTTATGGAATCGGAGAAGGCGAAGGCAGATGGGATAGAGTTAGATATTCAGATGACAAAAGATCAGGAAATAGTCATTATTCATGATGAAAAGGTTGACCGAACTACAGATGGTTCAGGTTATGTTAAAGATTATACCTATAAAGAGATTAGAACACTCAATGCCGCAAAGAAAGCGAAGGGATTATCAAGTGAACCAATACCTTCTCTTGTAGAGTTTTTTGACTGGATGAAGGGAAATTCGCTTATTTGTAATATTGAATTAAAAAACAACAAAGTTCCTTATGAAGGCATGCTCGAAAAGACAATTGATTTAATTAGGAGATATGGCTATGAAGATAGAATTATCTTTTCTTCATTTAATCACTATAGTTTAGTGGAAAGTTATCGAATAGCTCCTGAAATAGAAAGAGCTCCCTTATTATCAGATGGTATTTACCAACCATGGATATATGCAAATGCAATCTGTGCGAATGGATTTCATCCAAACTATCGACGAATAGATAAGGAAATGATTCAAGCGTCAGAAGCTTATAATATAAAAGTTAGAGCATATACAGTTAATCGTCCAGCAGCAATAAAAGGGCTCATTGAAACTGGGATATCTGGAATTATCACAGATGAACCGGAAATGGCAAAAGGGTTATTAAATAATGACCAATAGTAAATTATTCAGGGTTAGAATTATAAGTATTTCCTTTAAAGTGGTGATGGGTTAAGACTACTTTATGGAAGGGAAACACTTGTGCATTCTGACCCTTTATATTTATAGATAAAAGTATACATAAAGATATGGAAAAAAATTCATATTTTCAGAAAAAAACAAAAACGGGAAAAAAATTGCATAATATTTCCGTTGAAGTTATAGTATAGATATGAAATAAATTGCACGGTAAAGAAAAAGGAAGGTGTCTTATGATTGATCAAGTTCTGCCTATTGCTTCCTATCACCTATTTGATGAATTAAAGGACGGAATAATCATAATTAACAAAAGTGGGCTGATTTGCTATTACAATAAGCGTGCAGAAATCATTGTTAATCAACATACTCCTCTTCAACTAAATAAGCATATTCAAGATATAGTCCCGAATAGTCAGTTGTTAAGAGTGATGAATTCAAAAACATATGAGGAAGGTAAACTGTTTGCTTTTAAAGAGGATAGCTTTCATCGAATATCTAGATATCCCTTGATTGATAGAAAAGGCACGGTAATTGGTGCGTTAGCTGTTTTATACGATGTGAATGAAGAGTCTAATTGGGCGAATGTGGATAATTTCCGAGAAGTAATTAATCTTATGTTGCAAAATAATGCACAAGGTTATGCTGTCTTTGACGAACAAGGCAGAACGGTTCTGCAAAATTCTTCTCATAAGTCTGCTGTTGCACATCTTCACCTAGAAGGCATGAATGTGGATATGGTGAAAAGATGTGTAGAAAAAGTATTTAAGACAAGAAGACAAGTGGAAGAAACGTATGAAAGCAATACTCTTTATTTTCATATCATTAATATGCCTATTTTAATTGATGGAAAATTACAGGGATGTCTTCAACTAATTAAAGAGGAAT
>DATMFU010000053.1:0-14740 GCA_035556015.1 Niallia sp.
ACCTTCAACAACAAAATAGTCTGGTGGCGATAGCGAGAAGGTCACACCCGTTCCCATACCGAACACGGAAGTTAAGCTTCTCAGCGCCGATGGTAGTTGGGGGTTCTCCCCCTGTGAGAGTAGGACGTCGCCAGGCAAATCAAAAGCATCTATTTCTAAAATAGATGCTTTTTTCTATTTAGAGATTCATGAAAAATAAAAAATAATGCTGATGTAAAATTTTTAGTGTTTTTCTTTTTCTAAAAATTCGTATATAAGTTGAGGTCCCTTTTCTACAGCAATATATAAAAAAGATTCAATAAATGGGAAGTCTTTATTAGGCATTGTTTTAAATAATTCACTCCACCATTCTATTTCATATCTGGCAATCATACTTAAGTTATATAGAATTAAATAATGGCTAATTACTTCATTTGAATAAGGTGTAGTTTCCTTATTCGTAGAAATTAAATGAAGATTTCTTCTACAATCCCATTTAATAAGAGAAGAATAAATAGGAGATAATGGCTCTAGTAATTCTATATTAAGAGCATTTTTCGTTTGTATACTTTTAATACTTAAATTAGATTTGTTTTCAAGGTAATCCTTTAACTGTTCTTCATTCATGAAATATAATTTTAATATCTCTTTAGGAATTACTAGTTGTTCTTCAGTGGATTTTAATTGTAAGAAAGAACGACTACCTTCTAAAGTATAAACAAGCTCGGAAAGTTCGGGGATTTGTTTAAAGAGATATCCCATTTTTATTTTTTCCCCTTCTAAATTATGAAAGTGAAACAGTTTCTCTGACATAAAGGTGAATAGACCGTTCTTTTGTATCTTCACTTCATCTAGAGAAAAATGATATTCTTGTTTTTTTAGTTTCCGAGTGGAAACTCCATGTGCTAATACGGATGTTGAACTTGGATAATTAGGATCGACCGTAAGTAAACAAGCTTTAATTAAATGAACAAGACCATAAAATATGAGTACGGGTTTAATACTAAGCGGTGCTTGAGTTGCTTGTTGATAATATAATTTGCCGTGCTCTAGAAAATAAATAAATGGATAACAATTTTGATAGCTTTTTGTATCTATATCTGATATATGTAAAGATTGATAACACTTTTTTAGGAAAGCTTGACTATACTCTGCCGAAAAAAAGCAGCTAAATGAACTCCAATCTTTATAAGATGTAGGCATTAGTAATCCCTCCTGAATTTTCTGAAAAGTGAAACTTGTTTAAGTTATCTTGACAGTATTTTGTCCAATTGATAACCTTACTAATAATATTTTTAACAATTTGGAGGCGTTAATATGTGGGAAAGTAAGTTTGCTAAAGAAGGCTTAACGTTTGATGATGTTTTATTGATTCCGGCTAAATCGGAGGTTTTACCTCGTGATGTTAGTTTAAAGGTGCAGTTAGCTAAAAATATAAATCTAAACATTCCACTTATAAGTGCTGGGATGGATACTGTAACAGAGGCGGAAATGGCTATTGCAATCGCTAGACAGGGTGGATTAGGAATTATTCATAAAAATATGTCTATCGAACAACAAGCTGAGCAAGTAGATAAAGTAAAACGTTCAGAGAGTGGCGTTATAACAGATCCTTTCTTCTTAACACCGGAACAACAGGTATTTGATGCTGAACATTTAATGGGTAAATATCGCATTTCGGGTGTTCCAATTGTTAATAATAATGATGAACAAAAATTAGTAGGTATTTTGACAAATCGTGACTTACGTTTTATCGAGGACTTTTCCATTAAGATTTCTGATGTAATGACAAAAGAAAATTTAGTAACGGCTCCTGTTGGTACTACATTAGAAGAAGCAGGAAGAATATTACAAAAACATAAAATTGAAAAACTACCATTGATTAATGATGAGGGTGTATTAAAAGGTTTAATTACTATTAAAGATATTGAAAAAGTAATTGAGTTTCCTAACTCAGCTAAGGATGCTCAAGGAAGACTTTTAGTTGGTGCAGCTGTTGGAGTAACTGCAGATGCCCTTAAACGTGTAGAACATCTTGTGAAGGCAAATGTAGATGTTGTGGTTATTGATACTGCTCATGGGCACTCACAAGGAGTTTTAAATGGTGTACAGGATATTCGTAAGGCTTTTCCTGAATTAACAATCATTGCTGGTAACGTTGCTACTGCTGAAGGAACGAAAGCATTAATTGAAGCTGGTGCTGATATTGTTAAAGTAGGAATTGGACCGGGATCAATTTGTACTACTCGTGTAGTTGCAGGAGTCGGTGTACCACAAATTACAGCTGTATATGATTGTGCAACAGAAGCAAGAAAACATGGAAAATCAATCATTGCTGATGGTGGTATTAAGTTCTCTGGAGATATAGTAAAGGCATTAGCTGCTGGTGGACATGCAGTTATGCTTGGCAGCTTGCTGGCAGGAGTTTCTGAAAGCCCTGGAGAAACAGAAATCTTCCAAGGAAGAAGATTTAAAGTGTACAGAGGAATGGGTTCTGTTGCTGCAATGGAAAAGGGTTCTAAAGACCGCTATTTCCAAGAAGATAACAAGAAGTTTGTACCAGAAGGAATTGAAGGTAGACTTCCATATAAAGGACCATTAGCAGATACTATTTACCAACTAGTAGGTGGAATACGTTCTGGAATGGGCTATTGTGGTACAAAGGACTTATATGAATTAAGAGAAAATGCACAGTTTGTAAAAATGACAGGGGCAGGATTAAGAGAGAGTCATCCCCATGATGTACAAATTACAAAAGAGGCACCTAACTATTCAATGTCTTAATATATAGTTATTTATAGTACTATTTTCGTTTATTTTCACGATAGACAGTGAACTACAAAGCTGTCTATTTTTTTTATTTTTTTTATGTTAAACTGTACAGGGGATATGATTAACATAAAATAATTTTATAAATATAGATAAAAATAGTTTTGGAGGTTATTGTATTGAAACAAATGAAAAAGTGGACAGGTTATTTCCTCGTAGCAGTACTATTCTTTAGTACACTGGCAACTAGTCTACCGAATCAAACAAAAGCTGCAGAAAATGACGAATTAGGTCTTGATTCTGGAGCAGTAATGTTAGTAGATGTTAATAACGGTCAGGTAGTTTATGAAAAGAATGCAGATGAACTATTAGGCGTAGCATCTATGTCTAAGATGATGACGGAATATATTGTTCTTGAATCTATTAAAAATGGAAAAATATCATGGGATCAAAAAGTTAAGATAAACAGTTATATTCATAAGTTATCTGGTGCACCAGAACTATCAAATGTTGGTTTGACAGAGGGTGAAGAATATACTGTTAAAGAATTGTATCAAGCAATGGCTATACATTCTGGTAATGCTGCAACAGTAGCTTTAGCAGAATTAGTTGGTGGTACGGAAAAAAATTATATTAATGTAATGAATGAAAAGGCTGAAGAGCTAGGGTTAAAGGATTATAAATTTGTTAACTCTTCAGGTTTAAATAATGGAGATTTATTAGGTAATTATCCCGCTGGAAGCGAAAAGGATGAAAACCAGATGAGTGCTAGAGCTGTTGCTAAACTAGCTTACCGTCTAATAAATGATTATCCAGAAGTTTTAGAAATATCTAGTATGCCAGTTCTTAAGTTTCGCGATGGCAGAGAGTATAAAAATTTCAACTGGTTGTTACCATCTCTAGTTTTTGGCTATGAAGGTGTTGATGGGTTGAAGACTGGTTCAACAGACTATGCAAAATATAATGTTACAGCTACTGCGAAAAAAGGTGATAAGCGTTATATTGCCGTAATTATGAAGAGTGAGACAAAGAATAGTCGTTTTACGGAAGCAAGAAGCTTGCTAGATTATGCATTTGGAAATTTTTCAACAGAGGAAGTTCTTCCCGAAAACTATGCTGTAAAAAATAATAAAACAATAGATGTAATTAAAGGAAAAGAAGATAAAGTAAGTATTGGAACAAAAGAAGCAGTAACTCTTACCGTTAAAAATGGAGAGCAAGGAAATTATGTAACAAAACTAGTTTTAGATAAGAAAAAGCTAAATAAAGATGGCGAATTAACAGCTCCAGTTAAAAAAGGCGATAAGGTAGGATATATCTCATTAGAAACTAAAGATGGAAAGCCTGTGACTTTCATTACGAGTACTGGGGAAAGTCAACTAAAGGTTGATGTAGTTGCTAATGAAACAGTAGAAAAAGCAAACTGGTTTGTTCTAGCATTACGAGGAATAGGATCTTTCTTCTCCAATGTATGGGATAGTGTATCTGATACAGTAAAAGGTTGGTTCTGATCAATAATATAGTGAGTAGAAAATACAAATTGTAAAAAGGGGGTTCTGTATTTACGGAACTTCCTTTTTATATTTACCTTTTTAGAGAATATTGTATATCCACTTTGGATAGTATTTTTACATTTTGAAAATTACTGGATACTTTATCAACATGGTAAAAGTGCAAAGAACTAATTTTGTATAGGATATTGAACTTTGGTAATAATTATAGTAAGATGATTTAAACTAATATATGTAATCTACTATGATAGGAAATAGTATCAGGAATACAATTCTAAAGAGAGCCGATGGCTGGTGTGAATCGGTGAATATAACCTGTGAATCCATCCTAGAGTAAAAACAAGGAAAGCACATTGTGCAAGTAATTGTTTTCGGTTGAAAACCGTTATGTTCTTTAAGGTGAAAAGCAGTAATGCTTTTAACTAGGGTGGCAACGCGGGTAACTCTCGTCCCTTTTTTGGGGACGGGAGTTTTTTGTTTTTGCAAGGTAGAGGACATGTAAAAAAAGATATGGAGGAGTTAGAAAATGTTAGACATAAAATTTTTACGCGCTAATTTTGAATTTGTGAAGAGTCAATTACAACATAGAGGCGAAGATTTATCTGAGTTGAATAACTTTGAAGAACTAGATATTAGACGCAGAGAACTGATTGTAGAGACAGAACAATTGAAGAGTAAAAGAAATGAGGTTTCACAACAAGTTGCTGTACTAAAAAGAGAGAAGAAAGATGCTGAGGCTCTTATTTTAGAGATGAGAGAAGTTGGTGAAAAAATTAAGGAATACGATAATGAGTTACGTGAGGTGGAGGAAAGACTTCAAACAATTATGTTAGGTATTCCTAATTTACCTCATGAAAGTGTACCTGTTGGAGATACAGAAGATGATAATGTAGAGATTCGAAAATGGGGAGAGGTACGAGAATTTACTTTTGAACCGAAACCTCACTGGGATGTGGCAACTGATCTAGATTTACTTGATTTTGAAAGAGCTGCAAAAGTAACAGGAAGTCGCTTTGTATTTTATAAGGGGCTAGGAGCTAAACTAGAGAGAGCATTATTTAATTTCATGTTGGATCTGCACACAGAAGAACATGGATATCATGAGATTATTCCTCCGTTTTTAGTAAATAGAGCTAGTTTAACAGGAACTGGACAATTACCAAAGTTTGAAGAGGATGCCTTTTTAATTGAAAAAGAGGATTATTTCTTAATTCCAACTTCAGAAGTACCAGTTACTAACCTACATCGAGATGAAATCTTAGACGGTGCACAGTTGCCAATTAAATATGCTGCCTTTAGTGCTAATTTCCGTTCTGAAGCTGGATCTGCAGGAAGAGACACAAGAGGATTGATTAGACAACATCAATTTAATAAAGTAGAGCTTGTTAAATTTGTTAAACCAGAAGATTCTTATGCAGAATTAGAGTCACTTACAAAAAATGCAGAAAGAGTTTTACAGCTTTTAGGATTACCATACCGCGTATTGAGCATGTGCACTGGTGATTTAGGATTTACTGCTGCGAAAAAGTATGATATTGAAGTTTGGATTCCAAGTTACAATGCTTATCGTGAAATTTCTTCTTGCAGTAATTTTGAAGCCTTCCAAGCAAGACGAGCAAATATTCGTTTCCGTAGAGAGCCAAAAGGAAAGCCAGAACATGTGCATACATTAAATGGTTCAGGTTTAGCAATTGGACGTACAGTTGCTGCAATTTTAGAGAATTACCAACAAGAAGATGGAAGTATTGTTATACCAGAAGTTCTTCGCCCATATATGGGGAATAGAGATGTAATTCCAGCAAAATAAAAATCTATAAGAGAAGGATTAGTGCCTTCTCTTTCTTTTTTAATAAAATTTATAAAAGTTGTTGACTTAAACTTTTGTTAGTGATATATTATTACTTGTCTGATGGAGGAATACCCAAGTCCGGCTGAAGGGATCGGTCTTGAAAACCGACAGGCGGGTCAAACCGCGCAGGGGTTCGAATCCCCTTTCCTCCTCCATAATAACTTTAAATTGCGCATAATATTTGGAGATATATGAAGCTTGCTACATTGTAGCAAGTTTTTTTATTTGTTTAGAAATTTATTTTTAAGTAAAAAAGGACTCTCTGTTATAAATGAACAGAAAGTCCTTTTTTTATTTACTCTTAATATAATTTTTATGATGTAGTATATTAGCAATTTTTTCAATGATTGGTTCAATTGATTGTGAACCACTAACAGCATCGTATTCATTGATATTTAAACGAAGGACAGGACAAGCAGAGAAAGAATCAATCCATTTTTCATATCTTCCATGCATTTCTTGCCAATAATCAATTGGCGTTTGTTTTTCCATTTCACGACCTCTTTTATCGATACGTTGTAAAATATCATCCAATGAACCCTCTAGATATATTAACAAGTCAGGATGAGGGAAATATGGAGTCATTACCATAGCATCGAATAAGCTCGTGTATGTTTGATAATCAACATCTGACATGGTACCTTTTTCATAATGCATTTTGGCAAAAATTCCTGTGTCCTCGTAAATAGAACGATCTTGAATGAAACCGCCACCGTATTCAAATATTTTCTTTTGCTCCTTAAAGCGTTCTGCTAGGAAATATACTTGTAAGTGAAAGCTCCAACGACTGAAATCATGATAAAACTTATCTAAGTATGGATTTGTATCTACAACTTCGAAGGAAGTACGGAATTGTAGTGCATCTGCTAAGGCGTTTGTTAATGTAGACTTTCCTACTCCTACAGTACCTGCAATAGTAATGACGGAATTACCTGGGATATTATATTTTGTGCGTAGATTCATGCTTAAAGGCTCCTATATTTAAAGTTTCTTTTACCATATTGATGATATGTTCTAAGTCTTGTTTATTTTGAACAAAATCTAAAGTATCTCCATTGAAATCGAGAACGGGAATTTGTGGATTATTTCTTTTGAATTCTTCCATTACCGTATCATAATCAGTAGATAGTTGTTCTAAATAAAGGGGACTTATATTTTTTTCGATATCTCTGTCCCTTTTTTTTATTCTTTCCATAATAGTATCTAAGCTAGCGTGTAAATAAATAATAATATTTGGTCTTGGTAAATCTTCTGTTAAGACATCATATATTCGTACATATTTGTCCAGTTCGCTGTCTTGTAAGGATCTTTTAGCGAAAATGAGGTTTTTTAATATATGATAATCTGCTATTACAGGGGTATTTTTAGATAAAAATTGGCTGCTTATATCATTTAATTGTTTAAAACGATTGCAAAGGAAAAACATTTCTGTTTGAAAACTCCATTCGTCAATGTTTTCGTAAAATTTACCTAAAAAAGGATTTTCCTCTACAATTTCTTTTAACAATTCATATTGAAAGTGTTCTGAGAGTAATTTAGCCAAAGATGTTTTTCCGACACCAATCGGTCCTTCTACGGTTATAAAAGGGATACTATTCACTATATGTCCCTCCTGTCATTAAATTTATATAAGAAAAAAATAGTACAAGAGACATTTTAACACATGGAGAGGATTGTGGACATATCATGTTTTTTCCTAATAGTGGGTAGGTTGGAGGTTAGCCAAAAACAGAGGCTCCTATAAAGGAACCTCTGTTTTAATGGAGTGTCTTTATGATATATTACGTTCTCTTGGTAACATTGAAATTGTCTGCTATTAACAACCAATTTTGTGGGAAAGGTAGCCCTAACTTCCAGTAACTGATGCCTCTTAAATTTAATTCCTTAATTAGATTAAACTTTGCTTGAATGGAGCGTGCATCTTCAAACCATACTTCATGCAGTTTATCCTCATTATCTCTATATTTAAAATATGGTGCTTGTGCCTTTTGATCATATAAGATAGCAACATTATTGTCAGCAGCAAGTTGAATAGCAGCCTGAGGACTAAGAGCTTTTGCTATGGATCCTTCAACAAATGGTAGTGTCCAGTCGTAGCCATATAAATTTTGTCCCATCATAATCTTAGAGGAAGGCATTTCGGAAACAGCATACTCTAAAACATTTCGTACTGGTCCTATTGGAGAAACAGCCATAGCTGGACCACCACTATATCCCCATTCATAAGTCATGATGACAACAAAATCTACAATTTCTCCGTGTGCTTTATAATCATGGCCTTCATACCATTTTCCTTTCTGAGTAGCGCTTGTTTTAGGTGCTAAAGCAGTGGAAAGGAGCCATCCCTCTTGAGCAAAACGATTCTTTGCTTTTCTTAAAAATTGATTATAAGCTTCTCGATCAACTGGTCTTAAATATTCAAAGTCAAAATGAATATCTTTAAACCCATATTTTTTTGCCGTATTTACAATGTTAGTAAGAAATTTATCTTGAATGGTTGTATCGTTCAGTAGAATTCGGCCTAATTCGTCACTGAATTGATCATTTTCTTGGTTGGTAATAACCATCATAAGAACATTTTCATTATTGGATGCTATACTTGGAAAATTATTAAGGAGTGGTTCTTTTAAACTACCATCTCTTTGGGCTTGAAAGCTAAAGGGAGCTAGATATGTTAAATAGGGGGCTGCCTCTCTGGCGCTAGCTTCTAAATTAGGTGCTACAGTATTTCCTCTTGGTTCTACATATGCATTTGTATCAACGGCTCTTTTGGGTCTTTGTGGAATGTATAACCGTGAGTTTATTTGTAATAATTGATTAGTAGAAATCCCATTAATAGAAGCTAGTTGCTCATAGTTTACTCCAAATCTTTGAGCAATTGACCAAAGACTATCTCCTGGTTGCACCCAATAGAAGCTCCCAATAATGGGAATGACAAGAGCTTGCCCAATAACTAATTTGTTAGGGTTTGGTAAATCATTAGCTTCTATTATATCGTTTACTGTTGTTCCGTACGCTCGTGCAATACCAGTTAATGTTTGATTACTTTCTACTACATGTATTTGCATTATGTTCCCCCCTGATAATAGTCCATTATTACAACTTATGAGTCACGGAGAGAAGAAATGCTAGTATTTTCTTTGTAAGTAAATATATTTGCGCGCATAACATTTTTCATCATACGGATTGCATATTTATTGTCTTCATCATCTACCGAAGCGATACAATTTTCAGGAACAAGAAGTTGGTATTCTCGCATGTAGGCATCATTTGCAGTAAAAAGAACACAAATATTACCTGCTAAACCAGTTAAAATAAGTTTTTCTACCTTTAGTTTAATAAGTAATGTATGTAAGGCTGTGCCGAAAAAGGCAGAGTGACGTGGTTTAATTAGGAAATAATCTTCGTCTGTTGGTTTTATTTTTTGGAGAATTTTTTTGCTTTTATCATTGGTACAGTATTCTATTATTTTTTCTAAATCTGCTTGCCACAAATTATAATGATCATTCACATAAATAATGGGAATTCTTTCTTTTTTACAGTGTTTCTTTAAGTTATCTATATGTTCAGCAATGCCTTTCGCTTTTTCTGAGAGGATATTACCATGATCGAAATTAAAGTCGTTTATTAGGTCGATGATAAGTAAGGCTATTTTTGAAGTTTGCATTAAATTCTCCTTTTCATTAAGATGTAAAATAAAGTATGGGTATCATTAGGTTCGTTTATTAGTTTAAACAAAAACAATAGTTTCATTATGAAATATAATGATTTGTTATTTAGGTGGTTTGTGATGGAATGTAATCAAGATGTGAAGTTTATGCAGATGGCTATAGAAGAAGCAAAAAAAGCAGAACAAAAAGGGGAAGTCCCTATAGGAGCGGTTATTGTATATAAGGGAGAGGTAATTTCTCAAGCTCATAATTTAAGGGAAACAGAACAATCCGCTGTTGCTCATGCGGAATTACTCGCAATTGAAAATGCATGTAAGAAATTGAACACGTGGAGATTAGAGGAAGCAGTCCTTTATGTAACACTGGAACCTTGTGCAATGTGTTCTGGAGCAATTATCTTATCTCGAGTCCCTCGAGTTGTTTATGGAGCAACGGATCCTAAAGGTGGATGTGCTGGTACGTTTATGAATTTACTACAAGATGATCGCTTTAATCATCAAAGTGAGGTAGTATCAGGTGTCCTAGCAGAAGAGTGTGGGATGTTATTAACTACTTTCTTTCGCAAATTAAGAGAGCGGAGAAAAGCTGAAAAAGGACAAAATAAAGCGTGATAAATTATTTTACAATATTTGGCATAATCAATAAGTTGCAATTTATCTTCAGAATCAGTATACTATAAATGTGTCATACGACACCTAACTATATGGTATCAATTTTGTCGTGCTAAGCGGGGAGGTAGCGGTGCCCTGTACTCGCAATCCGCTCTAGCGAGGCTGAATTCCTTTCTGAGGCTAGTATCCTGTAAGGTCTGCCTTAAGCAAGTGGTGTTGACGTCCGGGTCCTGCGCAATGGGAATCCATGAACCATGTCAGGTCCGGAAGGAAGCAGCATTAAGTGGACACCCCCATGTGCCGCAGGGTCACCTGGACCGAGCTAACTACTTAAGTAACGCTTATGGGTGCTAGTCGAAGAAAGGTGCACGGCAGTTATATTACATATAAAACTCATCCGTTAAGGGTGGGTTTTTTTATTAGATATAAACGCACAAAGAATGAATCTATTTAAAAATAAGTATTGATGTAAAAAAATATGGGATAAGCTATAATAAGTTAGTGGATAAATAGGGAAAGGAGGTACTAGGGTAATATGAATTATCAAGCTTTATATCGAGTTTGGCGTCCTCAAAACTTTATTGATGTGGTCGGTCAAGAGCATGTCACAAAAACTCTACAAAATGCTCTCCTTCAAGAAAAAATATCACATGCTTATCTTTTTTCTGGGCCAAGAGGGACAGGTAAAACTAGTGCAGCAAAAATATTAGCTAAAGCAGTGAACTGTGAAAAGGCGCCAATCAGTGAGCCATGTAATGAGTGTGCTGCATGTAGAGGTATAACAGATGGGTCAATACCTGATGTATTAGAAATTGACGCTGCTTCTAATAACGGTGTAGAAGAAATAAGGGATATTAGAGATAAAGTTAAATATGCCCCTAGCTCTGTACCTTATAAGGTTTATATTATAGATGAAGTGCATATGCTATCAATTGGAGCATTTAATGCTTTGCTAAAGACATTAGAGGAACCCCCAAAACATGTAATCTTTATTTTAGCCACTACTGAACCTCATAAAATTCCCTTAACGATTATATCAAGATGTCAACGATTTGATTTTAGACGAATTACATCTCAATCTATTGTAAACAGAATGAAATTAATTGTAGAGCAATCGGGAGTTAATTGTGAGGAAAAGGCTTTACAAATGATTGCGAGAGCAGCAGATGGTGGGATGCGAGATGCATTAAGTTTATTAGATCAGGCTATTTCCTATAGCAATGAAATAGTAACAGTAGATGATGCATTAACGGTAACTGGTGCCGTATCTCAAGGGTTTTTAAATAGACTATCTAAAGCTATATTAGATGCTGATACAGTAACCGGATTACAAGCATTAGACGAACTACTTCTTGCTGGAAAAGATTCTAACCGATTTATTGAAGATTTTATCTTTTTCTATAGAGATATGTTGTTGTATAAAACAGCGCCTAACTTAGAGGAGTCTCTTGAAAGAGTTTTATTAGATGATGAATTTAGAGATCTAGCAGAATCTTATAAAAACGAACATATATATGAGTTAATTAACGTATTAAATAAAACACAGCAAGATATGCGTTGGACTAATCATCCGAGAATTTTCCTAGAGGTGGCAATTGTGAAATTGTGCCAGATGCATTCTAACACTATTTCTCAACAAGGTAGTCTAGACATACCAGAAGTAAAATCTCTTGTTGAAAAAATTAGTATGTTAGAGCAAGAAATTAGTCATCTAAAGGAAAAAGGAGTTACTGTAACAACAGAGGCTCCAATTCAACAAAAGAAAATGCCGAGAGCAGGTAAAAAAGGATTTCAGGCTCCAGTTGGAAAAATTACAGAAACACTAAAAACTGCTACGAAGCAAGAATTGCAGAGTGTTAAAGGTAATTGGGGTGCTATGCTAAACGCATTAGTTCAAAATCAGATGAGGTCACAAGCTGCTTTATTAAATGAGGCTGAGCCAGTAGCTGCATCACCCAATACAATTGTAATTAAATTTAAATATGAAATTCACTGTCAAATGGCGTTGGATAATGGTAAATTTATAGAAACGATTACTAATTCTTTGTATCAATTGTTAGGAAAAAGGTATAATTTATTAGGAGTCCCAGAAGAACAATGGATGAAAATTAGAGAGGACTTTTTAAATAGCTCCTATCACTTAGAATCTTCTGATGAAGAAGAGGGAATTAAGTCTCAAGATAATCCAGTTGTGTCAGAGGCTATAAAGCTATTTGGCGAGGACTTATTGGAAGTTAAAGATTAACCCGTTAAAGTCTATAAGTAAAGTAGTGTACTTATAGTATGGGTGAAATATAAAATTGGAGGGAAACTAAATGCGTGGTATGGGTAATATGCAAAATATGATGAAACAAATGCAAAAAATGCAAAAAAAAATGGCGGAAGCACAAGAAGCATTAGGTGAAGAAAAAGTAGAAGGTACTGCTGGCGGTGGTATGGTAACTGTTATCGTCTCAGGACATAAAGAAGTGCTTGATGTTATCATTAAGGAAGAAGTTGTAGATCCAGAAGATGTAGATATGCTACAAGATTTAGTATTAGCTGCTACTAATGATGCCTTAAAGAAGGCAGATGAACTTACAAATTCCACAATGGGACAGTTCACTAAAGGATTGAATCTTCCTGGAATGTTTTAAGGGGGATCAGCATGCATTATCCTGAACCTATATCTAAACTAATTGATAGTTTCATGAAATTGCCAGGTATTGGACCAAAAACGGCCTCTAGACTGGCCTTTTTTGTATTGAGTATGAAGGAAGATACCGTTTTAGATTTTGCTAAAGCGCTAGTTAATGCGAAGAGAAATTTAACCTATTGCTCTGTATGTGGTCATATTACAGATCAAGATCCATGTTATATATGTGAAGATACTAGAAGAGACAGAAGTATTATATGTGTCGTACAAGACCCTAAAGATGTCATTGCGATGGAGAAAATGAAGGAATTTACTGGTCTGTATCATGTTCTACATGGTGCGATTTCTCCTATGGATGGAATAGGGCCAGAAGATATTAATGTTCCTTCTTTAATAAAGAGATTACAAAACGATGAGATACAAGAGGTAATCATGGCTACTAACCCTAATATAGAGGGAGAAGCAACAGCTATGTATATTTCAAGGTTAATAAAGCCTTCTGGAATTAAAATCACTAGAATTGCACACGGTTTACCAGTAGGTGGAGATTTGGAGTATGCGGATGAAGTTACATTATCTAAGGCATTAGAAGGAAGAAGAGAAGTTTAGGAGGGACAAATATGCTTTTTCAACGAAAAGGGAAATTACGGAAAGAATTCGATGAAAAATTATTAGTCCAATTTAATCATTCCAAAAAAGAGTGGTTGAACGATAAAAGTTTATTAGATAAAAGTTTTGATCCGTCAGATGATGTGATTTGTGCTGCAAAATTAACAGAAGCTAAATACTTCTTTCTATTAAAAGAAGCAAAAGAAAGAAGTATAAAATTATTATAATAAATTCCCCTCAAATATAGTCTTATTTGTAGACAAGCAACATATTCTATAATACAAGCTGTTGTTAGGAGGGGGAAATTTTGAGTCCGATAATGGTGATTTCTATTGTAATTGGACTAGTTATATTACTATTAGTTGTAGGAACGCCTATAAGACCGGTTAGACTAATAGGGCAAGTTGTGATGAAAGTGATAATTGGCGCCCTGTTTCTATTCTTTTTGAATGCATTAGGTAATCAGTACGGAATACATGTACCTATAAACTTAGTGACTTCTACTGTATCCGGAATACTAGGAATCCCAGGATTGGTTGCTCTTGTTGCACTGCAACATTATGTTCTATGACGTAGTAGTATAATTAAATAGTTATTATTATATAAGTTACTAATGGATAAAGAATAGAAAATAGTAATAGTAGAAATTATTTCTCGCATTGATTAAGTTAAACATAATTAATGCGTAAAAATAATTTCTTTTTTTATTTAAGACAGTTGACTTATATTATAATAGGTGATAATATATTAAAAGTCGTCAGTTGGTAATTAAACAACTGAAAAAAATAAAAAACTTTTGACAAGGTTTTTGAAATGTGTTATTATATAAAAGTTGTTTCTGATAACAACAAAGATATTGCTCTTTGAAAACTGAACAATGAACGTCAACAATAATCGTTTTATAACACTTGTTGTAAAACAAAAAAGTAATACAAAAGCTAGAGTTTAGCAATGAGCTAATCTTGCTCTTTATTGGAGAGTTTGATCCTGGCTCAGGACGAACGCTGGCGGCGTGCCTAATACATGCAAGTCGAGCGGACTTTAAAAGCTTGCTTTTAAAGTTAGCGGCGGACGGGTGAGTAACACGTGGGCAACCTGCCTGTAAG
>DATMFU010000054.1:0-8944 GCA_035556015.1 Niallia sp.
AGGCATTCCAAGAGGAGAAACACGGACTCATTGAAGCAGGAACAGGTGTTGGTAAAACTTTAGGATATTTAATACCTGCTGCTTATTTTGCTGTAGAAAACAAAAAACAAATAATTATTAGTACGTATACAACTCAGTTACAGGAACAGTTAGTTCATAAAGATATCCCTATTCTTGAAAAAATTCTTCCTTTCGAGCTATCTTATACGGTATTAAAGGGTAGAAACCATTATATTAGTTTAGATAAATTTGAAGTTTCTTTGAAAGAACAAGAAGATAATTATGATATTGTTCTAACTAAAATGCAGATCTTAATATGGTTAACGGAAACAGTTACTGGAGATAAAGATGAATTAAACTTAACTAGTGGTGGCATACACTATTGGAATAAAATAAAAAATGACGGTAGTTTTTCTTTAGCTATATCAAAAGAGTGGGCACCAAAAGACTTTTATAAAAAAACACGAAATGCAGCTCAAAAGGCAAATATTATTATTACGAACCACTCTTTACTTGTTAAAGATTTAACATTGGATCATAAAGTATTACCCCCATATGAATATGCATTAGTGGATGAAGGGCACCATTTTGAAAAAACAGCAACGAAGCATATAGGAGCTCAATTATCTTATGCATCAGTACGTCTTAATCTCAACACAATAGGAACAATAGAGTCTAGACAGCTTTTTTCAAAACTTGAATCCATTATAGGAGAAGAAGTCGCTTCTAGTAAAAGAGGAGAAACAAATAGAAATATTCAAGAACTACAAATAGAACTTGAGGAATTTTTTCGAGCTATCTTACGTTATCTAAAACGAGATAAAGGTAAGATAAAAGAAGGAAGAACCAGTTATCGTATAGAGAGTGATGGTAGTCATCAATGGAAAAATCTAAAACATGTTGCGGAAAGAATGGTTTTTCTTTGGAAGGACTGTAGAGAGTATTTATTAAAAAGTGTAGATATTGTTTTAAAAGATAGAGAGAAACATACTGCTACTCAAATATTAACAGCTGAAAGAATCCAATCAATTATGAATGATTGGGAAGATTATATGAATCTACTCCGTGATATCTTCCTTAAAGAAAGAGAACTTATTGCGTGGGTGGAAGCAGATTTTCAAAAGAACTATCCTAATAATGCAGTAATTTATACGCAACCATACTCGATTGCAGACATCTTATGTAATAAATTTTTCAATAGAAAGAAAAGTATAGTCTTTACATCTGCTACTATGACGGTTAATAATTCATTTAATTATTATTCCAAATTGTTAGGGTTGAATGAAATAAATCATATGGAAGTTCGTATTGATTCTCCCTTTAATTATAATGAGCAAGTAGAATTACTTATTCCAACTGATATACCTGAAATCAATTCAGTTGCAATTGATGTTTATACAGAAGCAATTAGCAATCATATCATTGAGATTGCAAAAGCAACAAAAGGTCGAATGCTTGTTCTTTATACAGCAAATGATATGTTAAAGAAATCGTATGACTTTATAAAAGATAGCGGGAAATTAGAAGAGTATGCAATTCTTGCACAAGGCATAACAACTGGTAGTAGAATGAGGTTAACAAGAAACTTTCAACGTTATGAAAAAGCCATCTTGTTAGGAACGAACAGTTTTTGGGAAGGAATAGACATTCCTGGGGAAGATTTAACCTGTTTAGTTATCGTTCGTCTACCATTTAGTTCACCAGAAGAGCCATTATCAGAAGCAAAAAATGAATTGATTAAAAAGCGTGGAGGTAATCCATTTCTAGAAAATAGCTTACCAGAAGCAATTTTACGCTTTAAACAAGGTTTTGGAAGATTAGTTCGGACTGAAGAGGATAGAGGTTTTATTGTTGTCTTTGATCGTAGAATTTTATCAAATTCTTATGGTGAGTTATTTATGCATTCTATTCCAAAAGTACCGGTAAAAAAACAAAATATTAATGAAATGATTGAATTTATTGAACATTGGCTATAAAAAAATTAAAATCTTCTCAATTTTGCTATAAAAAATAATTTCTTTCTGTTAATAATTACTGTTATAATAACCTATGTAACAAAAAATATTGTTTTAAAAGAAGAGATGTATATGAAAAAATGGATTTGGATAGGAAGCTTTTTACTTCTTATAGTAATCGTATTGTGCATTCATACATATGTGCAAGCAATGAAACCTTTTAATTCTGCGAAAGACGAAGCTATTGTGATTGCTAAAAAACAAGCAGATCTAAAAACTGTCGAGAACTTCAGCCTCTATAATGGAAAAAAAAGCTATTATATACTTGAAGGTAAAAATGACAGTAAGGAAGATATCATTGTTTGGATAGAAGAAGAAAAACATGATGTCACTACAAAACTAAAAAAAGATGGGTTAACCAAGCAACAAGCAATAAATATATTATTATCAGAACAAAACCCAGGAAAAATTAATACTGTGCGCCTTGGCATGTATGATGGTATTCCTGTTTGGGAGATATATTCTCATAAAAATAAAGATGCAGTAAATTATCATTGTATTGATTTTGAAACGGGTGAAGTTTTATTAACAATTGAAAATTATTAAGGGGCAGGGGGAGACAACGTGAAAGTTAGATTAGCTGAGAGAGTTAATTCATTAACACCATCAACTACATTAGCTATTACAGCAAAAGCAGCAGCATTGAAAGCAGAGGGCCACAATGTAATAGGTTTAGGAGCAGGGGAACCAGATTTTAATACTCCTAAAAATATCCTAGATGCAGCTGTAAAAAGCATGAACGAAGGATATACAAAATACACGCCTTCTGCAGGTCTTCCTGCACTAAAAAAAGCAATCATCGCAAAATTTAAAGAGGATCAAAAATTAGATTATGAGATGAATCAAATCATTGTCACAAATGGGGCAAAACATGGTTTGTTTACTTTATTTCAAGTCCTTCTTAACAAAGGAGATGAAGTAATTGTTCCAACGCCTTATTGGGTGAGCTATCCGGAACAAGTAAAGCTTGCTGAAGGTGTGCCAGTTTTTGTTGAAGGATATGAAAGTAATGAATTTAAAATTACTCCTGAACAGCTTGAAGAGGCAATTACACCAAAAACAAAGGCAGTTATTATAAATACACCAAGTAATCCAACTGGTATGATTTATACAGAAGAAGAACTTTATGCATTAGGAAGAGTATGTTTAAAGCATAATATTCTTATTATTTCAGATGAAATATATGAGAAATTAGTATACGGGGAAAGTAAACATGTTTCTATTGCTACATTGTCCCCAGAGCTAAAAGAAGCTACAATCATTATCAATGGTGTTTCCAAGTCTCATTCTATGACAGGATGGAGAATCGGATATGCGGCAGGTAATAAAGAGATTATTACAGCTATGACAAATCTTGCGAGTCACAGTACTTCTAATCCAACTACAACTGCTCAGTATGCAACTATTGAAGCATATAATGGACCACAAGATTCAGTAAATGAAATGCGAGAAGCTTTCCAAGAAAGATTAAATATTATCCATGAAAAATTGAATCAAATTCCTGGTATTAACTGCTTAAAGCCAAAAGGGGCATTTTATTTATTCCCAAATGTGAAAAAAGCAGCAGAATTAACTGGATATGCAAGTGTTGATAGTTTTGCAGAAGCACTTTTAGAAGAAGCACTGGTTGCTGTAGTTCCCGGTTCTGGCTTTGGTGTGGAAGACTACATGAGGTTATCCTATGCAACATCACTTGAAAAATTAGAAGAAGCTGTTGAAAGAATGCAGCAATTTGTTGAAAAGAAAATGATGGTAAATAAATAATTAGATAATGGGATGCTGACCAAGAGAGTTTCTACTCTAAGGGAGGCATCTTTTCTTTTTTTTGTTGAAAAAAAAGTGACTAGAAGTCATATATTATTGATTGTCTAACTAGGTAAGGGTATAATTATTTGGGAGTTAGTAATTATTCTTAACAACAGAAACAATTATCTTAAGATAATGTCATTGTTATGTTTAAAGCTACTTTATTAACGGAAAAATATTGAAGGGGATAAACTCTTCATTATTATAGTACATATAGTTTTTGGAGGAATTAATTGTGATTAAAGCTACTATTGCAGAATTACCAAAGTACGTTGATCAAGAAGTAAAAGTAGGAGCATGGATTGCAAATAAGCGTTCAAGTGGTAAAATTGCCTTCTTACAGCTTCGTGATGGTTCAGGCTTTGTTCAGGGAGTAGTCGTTAAGAGCGATGTACCTGAAGAAGTTTTCCAAACAGCCAAATCAGTCACTCAAGAATCTTCTGTTTATGTAACGGGAACTGTTCAAGTAGACGAGCGTTCACCTTTTGGATATGAATTATTGGTTAAACAAGTTGAATTAATTCATGCTTCAACAGATTACCCAATTACACCTAAAGAGCATGGAACAGAATTCCTGATGGATAATCGTCATCTTTGGTTGCGTTCAAAACGTCAACATGCTGTGATGAAAATTAGAAATGAAATAATCCGTTCCACTTATGAGTTTTTTAATGAAAATGGATTTTCAAAAGTAGATCCACCTATTTTAACAGGTAGTGCCCCTGAAGGAACTACTGAACTGTTCGCAACTAAATATTTTGATGAGGATGCATACCTTTCACAAAGTGGACAATTATACATGGAAGCAGCTGCTATGGCATTAGGAAAAGTGTTCTCCTTTGGTCCAACTTTCCGTGCAGAAAAGTCTAAAACTCGTCGTCACTTAATTGAATTCTGGATGATTGAACCTGAAATGGCATTTGTTGAGTTTGAAGAAAACTTAGAAGTTCAGGAACAATATGTTTCTTATATTGTACAATCTGTATTAAAAAATTGTACATTAGAATTGAAAACATTAGGAAGAGACATTTCAAAATTAGAGAATATTAAAGCTCCTTTCCCAAGAATAACTTATGATGATGCAATAACATTCTTGCATGAAAAAGGATTTAATGACATTGAGTGGGGAGATGACTTTGGTGCTCCACACGAAACAGCTATTGCAGAAAGCTTTGATAAGCCAGTATTTATCACACAATATCCAACTGCTATCAAACCTTTTTATATGCAACCACATCCAGAAAGAGAAGATGTTGTTTTATGTGCTGACTTAATAGCACCTGAAGGTTACGGGGAAATTATCGGTGGATCTGAACGTATCCATGATATGGATTTACTAGAAAAAAGAGTTGCAGAGCATAATCTAGATCCAGAAACTTATAAATGGTATTTAGAGTTGAGAAAATATGGTTCTGTACCACATTCAGGATTTGGTCTAGGATTAGAAAGAACGGTTGCTTGGATTTCTGGAGTAGAACATGTTCGTGAAACAATTCCATTCCCAAGATTATTAAACCGTTTATATCCTTAATAGATACAGAGGAATAAAGTTTATTTAAATAATCAATGATTGTACTAGGGTAGAAATAGAGAGATGTTTCATCTAGATGAGACATCTTATTTCTGCCTTCTTTCTTTTTATTATTGTATGAAAAGAAGTCAATAAGATGGTTTTTCATTTACTGTAAACTATTGCTAGGTTTGGCTGTTATTCGCCATTACATGGTTTTAACCTCCATGATATACTAGATTAGAGGTGTTTATATGAACAAAACAGTTTTTTTAAAATGGTTGCAAGAAGGAAATGTAAGCATACCTGCCACACTTCTAACACATTATAAACAATTAAAGCTTAATGAAAAGGAACTAGTTTTAATATTACAGGTACATTATTTTTTGGAAAGAGGAAAAGAATTTCCTACTCCTGATGAACTAGCTTCCCAAATGACTATAGATATGATGGAATGTCATGAACTGTTAAGTCAGTTAATTAAAAAAGGGTTTATTGAAATTATTGACGGGAAACATGAAACTGGTATTCGGTTTGAACGTTTCTCATTAGATCCCCTGTGGAATAAATTAATTGATCAGTACCTTTTATTAGAAAAGAAAGAAGAGGTAGTGCAACTGGAGGAGAAAGAGGCTTCCCTATATACTTGTTTTGAACAAGAATTTGGAAGACCTTTATCACCATTTGAAATAGAAACGTTAAATATGTGGATGGATGATGACCAGCATGAAGTCGTAATAATAAAAGCGGCTTTACGCGAGGCTGTAATTTCAGGTAAATTAAATTTTAGGTATATTGATAGAATATTATTTGAATGGAAGAAAAATGGAATTAAGACGATGGAACAAGCAAAAGTTCACGGGAAAAAATTTAGACAGCATCAAACAACGAGTTACACATCACATAATGAGCAGACAGAAGAAGAAGCGCCAAAGAAAACAGTGCCTTTTTATAATTGGCTTGATCAATAGGAGTTGTCATTAATAAGGTTATTCACCTATGTTATCTACTTGGTTAGACATCAGATGAATTACCTTTTGACAATTCCTTTTTTTCTTGATGTATAATTAAAGTAAGTCTTAATTATGTTCCTATATAGGATATTATTAGTGGTTAAAAGGAGTTATGAAGATGTTAAAAAAAGATGAAATAAGATATTGTCTTGATAAAATGGGAGAGATGTTTCCTGACGCTCATTGTGAATTGAATCACTCTAATCCCTTTGAATTAGTAATTGCGGTTGCATTATCTGCTCAGTGTACAGATGTATTAGTCAATAAAGTAACGAAATCTTTATTTCAAAAATATAAGAAACCTGAAGACTATTTAGCTGTTTCTTTAGAAGAGTTACAAAATGATATCCGATCTATTGGGTTATATCGTAATAAAGCAAAAAATATTCAAAAGCTTTGCCACATGGTACTAGATAAATACGATGGTGAAATTCCAAAAGATAGAGATGAGTTAATAAATCTACCTGGTGTTGGTAGAAAGACTGCTAATGTTGTAGTTTCCGTTGCGTATGATATCCCTGCAATTGCAGTTGATACACATGTGGAAAGAGTTAGTAAGCGTTTAGGAATTTGTCGATGGAAAGATTCTGTATTAGAGGTAGAACAAACTTTAATGAAAAAGGTTCCGAAAGATGAATGGTCTGTGACACATCACCGCATGATTTTTTTTGGAAGATATCATTGTAAAGCACAAAATCCTCAATGTGAAATTTGTCCATTATTAGGTTTATGCCGTGAAGGGAAGAAAAGAATGAAAGCAAAAGGTGTGATTGTATGAGTTTAACGATAAACACACCAAAAGAGCTTTTAAGTGATAGCTTTCCCATAAATAATATATATCCTCGTTTACAAGATAGTGACTCTAGGAGTTTAATACCCTTTATATATGAAGCACATTATTATCTCCATTTGGATACATTTATACCTTGGGTAAATATTAATTTTGAGAAGTGTGTAAGAGAAAGAATCAATGAATGGAAAACTCTTCAATTAAAAATAGAAACTTTATTTAAAGAGAGAAACAAAGAAACGAAAGCAGATATAAAACTAGGTATAGCGTACTTTTTAGAATGTTTATTTTGGACCAATGAGCAACCGGTTCGATTGGATAGGGGCTTAGTCTTTAAAGATCTAGATGTTAAACCATTCAACATAGAAGATAGACTTTCCTTTATTATAAGAAGAATGGATGGATACCATTCCTATCGACAACTAAATGAATTATTTAATGAATTGGAAAAACAATTTTCTGTTAAGTTACTTCGTATGAAATTAGGTAAATGAAAGAGGTTCATTATAGTTATTATTTCTCTATAAAAAGAGGGAGCCCCTTAAAGTATGACTCACAAATAACTGTGTCGTCATTAGACTTTTTGGGGCTCCCTCTTTCTATTTATTCTTCGTCTTCGGTTTCGTCTACTGTATTGGTTGTTTTATTGTTCTTATCCTTATTGGTATTATTCTTTTTTCCGTTATTACTATTTTCATTCGCAGTAGTGTCGTTATGATGATTCTCATTACCATCATTATTGGTATTACCATTACCATTTTCATTACCATTATTGTTATTGTTGCCATCTTGATCATTACTATCTTCCGTATTTTCATCGGACGGCTCTTCTTGGTCTGGTTGTTCTTCTTCTTGTTCTAGATTTTCATCTGGTTCTTCAACAGGTTCTTCTTCCGTTTTCTCTGGTATAGTAACACTTGCTGTAGCTGAATCACTTGTTTGATTATCTTTCACTGCTGTAACAGTAAAGGTATACGTACTACCTGCATTCGGTTTGGCTATTTTTATACTTTTATCCGAAGTAACAGTTAATTGTTCTGCGCCAGCCCCATCTACACTAACACTAACATCGAATTTAACTCCATCTTTGCTTCCATAGTTCCATGAAACTTGGATTTCATCAGTTTCCTTATTATAGGAAGCATTAACACCTGTAGGAGCATTCGGTTTATCATATTTTTGTGAGACTTCATTCAAAATGTTACCTTTCACTGCATATTCAATAAGGACTTGACTACTTGGTGTATAAGAACTTGCTAAACGTGCAGGATAGGTTCCTTTTTCGATTCTAACTGTTTCAACACTATCAGGTTGTTCGAAATCAGCTGTTTCTACATTTTCAGAAATATGTCCCATAACGGCTTTAAAGATTTTTTGTGCAATCTTTTGATTTTCTACAGTTATTGGATTTTTTCTTTCTGCGTATCCTGTCCAAACTGACATAGTAAAGTTAGTAGTATAACCTGTAAACCAAGCGTCTGGAACACTTTTAGAACTAGCAATATTCCACTTTTGCAACTCGTCATCTGAATAGTTGGTTGTACCTGTCTTACCAGCTACAGGTAATCCAGGAATATTTGCATATGCTCCTGTACCAGCACTACTAGTAAGCACACCTTTTAACATGTCAGTAATAAGGAATGCAGTATAATCTTGCATGACAACTTTAGATTTAGGTTCCATATTTATTTTAGTACCATCACTTAATTTAAATGAACGTACAGTATGGGGCTCGTTATAAACACCTTCATTAGCAAAAGCACTATAAGCACCAGCCATTTCTATAGTACTAGCATCAAATGCACCTATA
>DATMFU010000055.1:0-2712 GCA_035556015.1 Niallia sp.
CAGCAAGTACTTACTATGGAAACACGATAATCATGGAATCTGAGGAAATGAAGACTATCGTTGGAGAATGATATTTTAAAAGGAATCTCTTATTTTTGAGATTCCTTTTTTATATATCATATTTCCTCCCAATCTGGTTAGAACTAGGATAGTCACTTACATACCACCATACGCAAAGGGAAAACCAACTATATCCAAGCATCCAACCAGCTAAAATATCCGAAGCATAGTGGCGTCCTTCTGAGATCCGAGAAAGTCCTATTAATAAGGAAAGAATGATGACAACAATCCATATGATGCGGGACGTTTTTTTTGAAATGTTCATACGATCAAAGACGTATGCGATTGTAACAAGATACAAGAATCCATGTGTTGCATGACCAGAGGGAAAACTATAGGTAGTAGGTATATCTACAAATTGTGGGAGAGGACGTTCGATGATGTATTTTAATACTTGATATAATGCAAATCCAAAGCCACCTGTTAGTACGTTAAAAAGCATCAACTTTTCGTCCTTTAGGCGGTCCCAAATAATAAGTAAAAGAATAATGACAACGCTAAAAATAAACACCGTTTCACCTATATAGTGAAACACAATGAAAAATTCGAGACCATATAATAAATCAAATGCTCCCTGATCAAATGCTTTGATGAGTGGAGTATCGAAGGTTATCCATAAAATACAGAAAATAATGAAAGTACAAACTGCTGATATATAATACCACTTGTTCATTTTTATCCCCTCTGTATTAGAATAAATTCAATGTTAGGAGAACATATTTAATATGGCTTAGTGTGAATGAAAAATACTATTATTATGAAGCAATTGTATTCATTCGAAAAATTAATTTTATCCTAAATAATAGGTGATTTAGGGTTTGGAGTGTGTACGGTTGAAAGAGAACGGGATAGAAGACATTGCCAACTCGAGTAGGTTCTACTATAATTGCCTTTAGGACAATAACTAAATATTAGAATAAATAGGTTTTTTAGATGCGATTCATCTAAGACTAAGAGGGAAGTTGGTGTAAATCCAACACGGTCCCGCCACTGTAAGCGTGTAGGCTGGTTTCAATATCCACTGTGTTTTTTACATGGGAAGGAGTAACCAATCGTTGATGCGTAAGTCAGGAGACCTGCCTATTTTGATTGTTTTAAACTTCCTCGAGGAAAGGACGGTTTAAAGTGCAGAGTCGAGTACATATGTATTTTATTTAAAAATTCATAGAAATTACTAGATTTATGATGAACCTGCCTTTTTACTAAACGCTTTCCAAAAAGGAATAGCGTTTTTTTATGTTCAAAAAATAGAAGGAGGTAATAAAGTTGGTAAAAGATATGCTAAAAAAATGGGGGCTTTTCAGCAGTATACTTCTGTTAAGTATTGGTGTTTTAGTTGGATGTGGTTCACAAGAACAAAACACAAAAGGTGAAGAAGATACCACTTCAAACAACAAGACGGAAGAAGTGGAAAAGGTTAATGGTGAACAATTCCCTGTTACAATTACAGATGATGCAAATCGTGAAGTTACAATTGAAGAAGAACCTGAAACTATTGTTTCTATTCAAGCAAGTAATACTGAAATCGCGTTTGCCCTTGGGTTAGGCGATAAAATCATTGGCGTATCCGATTACGATAACTATCCTGAAGAGGCACTAGAAATTCAAAAAGTTGGAGCACAAGATATTAATGCAGAGCTCGTTCTTTCACTTCTTCCAGATATAGCACTTGTAACTGATTACCACTACGAATCACATCCCGAAATATTAAAGCAATTTGAGGAAGCGGGTATTGATGTAATTGTTGTTGGTGGTGCAGAATCCTTTGAAGACACTTATGACAAAATTGAAATGATTGCTTCGGCTACAGGAACGACCGAAGAGGCTGATGAAATCATCACGGATATGAAAGAGCGCCTCCAAGCAATTAAAGATAAAGCAACAGCAGAGATTAAGGATAAAAAAAGAGTTTGGGTAGAAGTTTCACCTGCGCCTGATATTTTTACAACAGGTCAAAATACATTTATGCACGAAATGCTAGAGTCGATTCAAGCGGTGAATGTGGCCGAAGATCAAGAAGGTTGGGTTAAAATGAATGAAGAAGAAATCGTCAATTTGAACCCAGACGTCATTATTACGACTTACGGCTATTATGTAGAAAATCCTTCTGAACAGGTACTAGCACGACAAGGATGGGCAGAAGTACCGGCTATAAAAAATAAAAAAGTGTTTGATGTTGATAATGATACGGTGACACGACCAGGTCCTCGTTTAGTTGAAGGAGTCGAGACACTTGCGGAACTTATCTATCCGGAGGTTTTTAAACAATAATATAGGTTGGCTATATATTTTAAGCGGAGGGCTCTTACTTTGTACGAGCCTTCTTGCCTTATTTGTAAGTAGTGTACAAGTTCCGGTGCCTACAATTTTACATATTATTTTAGGAAATACTTTAAACAGCGGTTGGTTAGAAAATGTTCCTAAAAATGAAGAAATGATTATTTGGAATATTCGTTTGCCAAGGGTGCTTTTAGCCTTTTGTGTAGGCGCATCTCTTTCGTTAGCGGGTGCAGCTTTTCAAGGCCTTTTACGTAACCCACTAGCTGATCCATATACGATTGGTGTTTCATCCGGTGCCTCTTTAGGTGCGGTTATTGTTATATTTTTTCAAATTACGATTATCGGATTAGGAAGCTTTACATTACCGGTTGT
>DATMFU010000056.1:0-11298 GCA_035556015.1 Niallia sp.
ATTTCCAGCTACCTTTTTTGCAAGTATTGCCTTTTTATTTCCTTCTGCGATTAACTGATCAATTCTTGACATTCTAATTTTTACAACTGCAAATTCAGATGCTACAAAAAAGGCAGTTAATAGTAGAAGTAGTACCAATAAAAATAAATTTGTTAACGTTATAATGTCCAATTATTTCCCTCTTAAGAGGGATTCACCTCCAGGAATTTTACATTAAAGACAGTAATTTCATGACATCTAATAATTTTGTCTCCAGTGTATGATACACTTTTCTTTTTTCTTCCTGTGGTACATCCTTCATCTTCTCTTCTAATGATGTTATTTTTTTCTGCAAACATTGAATCTCATCTTGCACTTCTGTCATGATAGGTTGAATTCCTTCATTTTCATTTGATTGAATAACTTTCCTTATTTCATCAATCGACATTCTTTGTTTTTTTAACAGTTTTATCCGTTCTAATGTTTGCAAAACATCTGCTGAGTAAAGACGATAATTAGAGGATGAACGCGTTACAGGAAGTAACTTTTGACTAGTATAATAGTCAATTGTTCTTGTAGATAATCCACTTCGTTTTGCTACTTGACCAATACGCAATAACTCCTTCCCAATTGAAAAACCCCCTTTTAATTTGTTGCTAACTACATTTTAGCATACTTCACTAAAACTATACAGTGTAACGTTTTAGTTTTAAGTTAGTTAGAATTCTCTTCTAACTAACACACAGAAATTAAATGGAACTATAGTTCTTTCCTAATAAAAAAAGGGCCAGAACCCAATGGGGGGTCTGACCCTTCTATTTATAAAGCACTTGATGTACTATTTTCATTTGTCTTTATTGTATTTCGAGGTACCTCATGGTGATGTCTACATCTTGGTTCATAAGATTCAGATGCACCTACTAAAATAACAGGATCCTCATAACATGCAGGTGAACCATTTATTAGTCTTTGTGTCCGACTAGCTGGAGACCCACATACCGCACAAACGGCCTGGAGCTTTGTTACCAGTTCTGCAATGGCCATTAATTCCGGCATCTTCCCAAAGGGCTCTCCTCGAAAATCTTGATCAAGTCCTGCACAAATAACACGATGTCCGCTATTTGCCAAATGTTGAATAACATCTATAATTTCATTATCAAAAAATTGTACTTCATCAATTGCAACTATCTCTATATCGGAAGTCACATATTCAAAAATGTCAGTAGATTTACTGATAGGTATCGCATTCGTTGACGTTCCATTATGGGAAACAACTGATTCTTCACTATAGCGATCATCTATACTTGGTTTGAAAACAATAAATTTTTGCTTAGCAAATTGCGCCCTTCTGACACGACGGATGAGTTCTTCAGATTTTCCAGAGAACATACTTCCACAAATTACCTCAACCCATCCATAATGTTTCATTACATACATGAAAATGCTCCTTCCTACAATCAAACAAACTTAATTCTTATCATTGTAATTTCTTATTTTTGAAAGCCTCTATTCAAAAATAAGGAAAATTTAATAAGATACTTAAGAATAAAAGTCTACTGAAATTATTGTTCATTTTCTTTTGGCTTTTATTCTTAAATATCTTATATTATCCAAATAAAAAACAGGCAAGGATGCGTAACTTCTTGCCTGTTTTTGATATTTCATATTACTTAAGGCCGTATTTCTTGTTGAAGCGATCAACACGTCCGCCAGCTTCAGCGAATTTTTGACGTCCAGTATAGAATGGGTGGCACTCAGAACAAGTTTCAACACGCATTTCTTTTTTAACAGAACCAGTTTTGAACTCGTTACCGCAAGCACATTTCACCGTAATTTCATTATAAGTTGGATGAATTCCTGCTTTCATTCCTTTTCATCTCCTTCCGCCCTGCAACTTTCGAAACAGAGTTATCAAACAATACCTTAATATTGTTCTTATAAAACACATTGAATTTATTATAACAAGGACATCCTCTTTTTGCAACATCCTAAGACTTCCATTTTCTAACTTTATGAGCGTTTTGCAGATCCTGCCTTCATTTGGTCTCCTAATATTGCGAAAAATTCCTCATTGCTCTTAGTTTGTCTTAACTTTCTTAAGAACTTTTCTGCAAAATCTGGAGAATCTGACATTGATTTACGAATTGCCCATAGCTTGTCTAAACGCTCTTTTGGAATAAGTAGTTCTTCTTTACGAGTTCCAGAACGTCTAATATCAATAGCTGGGAAGATTCTTCTTTCAGCAAGTGATCTATCTAGATGTAATTCCATGTTACCAGTACCTTTAAATTCTTCGTAAATTACATCATCCATTCTTGAACCTGTATCTACTAATGCAGTTGCAAGAATAGTTAAAGAACCGCCTTCTTCAATATTACGTGCAGCTCCAAAGAAACGCTTTGGTCGATGGAAGGCACCAGGGTCAATCCCTCCAGAAAGCGTTCTTCCACTTGGAGGAATTACCAAGTTATATGCACGAGCAAGTCTTGTAATACTATCCATTAAGATAATAACATCTCTTTTATGCTCAACTAGGCGCATCGCTCTTTCTAGTACTAATTCAGCTACTTTTATATGATTTTCTGGTACTTCATCAAATGTAGAACTAACTACATCCCCAGTAACAGATCTTTCAATATCTGTAACTTCTTCTGGTCTTTCGTCAATTAGTAAGACAATTAACTCTGCATCTGGATGATTTGTAGCAATACTATTAGCAATTTCCTTTATTAGCATTGTTTTACCTGCTTTAGGGGGAGCAACAATTAAGCCACGTTGTCCAAAGCCCACAGGAGCTAAAACATCCATAATTCTAGTGGATACATTTTTTTGGATCGTCTCCAAATTCATTTGTCGATTTGGATATAATGGAGTAAGAGCTGGAAAATGCACTCTTTCCTTTGCAGTTTCTGGGTCGTCACCATTCACTGCCTCTACTTGGAGCAAACCAAAATAGCGCTCATTTTCTTTGGGAGGACGTACCTTTCCTGAAACTTTATCTCCATTTCTTAAATCAAACCTTCTTATTTGTGAAGCAGATATATAAATATCTTGTGAGCTTGGAGAATAATTAATCGGTCTTAAGAAACCAAATCCTTCTGACTGAATAATTTCAAGGACACCTTCCATAAAAAAGTAACCCTCTTGCTCCGCTCTCGCTTTTAATATAGAGAAAATCAACTCTTTTTTTGTTAATTTGCTATAATAAGCAACCTTGTATTCACGAGCTAATTCATATAACTCTTTTAATTTCATATTTTCTAGACTTGATATATTTAATCCCATTTTTACACCACTCTTTTAATTTTTCAGTCATCCCTGTCATGTTTTATATGAAAAAGGGAAGGTATACTACCTGTATTTTGAGGCGATTACATGTTTTGTGAAGATATTTTGATGCGAGAAAAATAATAAGCGAAGGATGGAAAAGAAGACATTGTCTACTTCTCCAACTATCGATAGATATTTTCTTTCCAAGTCACACACAAAACCTTCCATACATGGTTTGTGCATATAATGCTTGGATGAAAATATTTTATCTAAGAGGAGTATTTTGTTTTTATCCTTCAGTTTTTTTATATTTCATAGTTAATTTCTACTAAAAGCACTCTCTATTGTAACTCCTTCCACGAAAATTGTGCAACAAGAAAATTTTTGCTATTACTTATACTGGTTATCTTTATTATCCTTTTATTGTTTATAGGAATAATTATTAGTAGGAAGGTTTGGATAGAATCCACTGTATATATGTACCTATTAAATAACTCTAATGTATTTAAAATAAGCATTGTTAGTAAATTAACAGCAATTCTTTAATCTTTTATTTTGGGGTGAATAAGAAGGCAAGAAGGAATATATTTATTATATCCCCTCTTTAACAATTCTAACTCTATTTAAAGCTATTTTCTAATAATTACTATTATTCGAATATGTTAATACCATTGTTTCCCATTTCGTTTAATAAAGACTTACATATAAGATAAAGATACTATACATTTTTTATTTGCTCATATTCATCTTGCGACATGCTCTCACGCCAAATAGTCGCTCCCAATCCTGTAAGCTTTTCTACCAGATGACTATAACCTCTATCTATATGCTCAAGCCCTGTTACTTCTGTAATTCCTTCTGCCATTAATCCAGCAATAACCAATGCAGCCCCAGCTCGCAAATCACTAGCTTTTACTTTTGCACCTTGTAAATGAACAGGACCGTTAATGATTGCTGAACGTCCTTCTACTTTAATAGAAGCGTTCATACGACGAAGTTCATCAATATGCTTAAATCTAGCGCCATAGATTGTATCCGTTACCATACTTGTACCACTTGTCTTAGTAAGTAGAGAGGTGAACGGTTGTTGTAGATCCGTAGGAAAACCAGGATAAACCAGTGTTTTAATATCAACTGATTTTAGAGAATCATTTGAACTTACAAAGACTTGTTCGTCATTTGACTCAATAGAGACACCCATCTCTCTTAGTTTTGCTATTAGGGACTCTAAGTGATGTGGTATAACATTATCAATTAAAATTCCATCACCTACAGCAGCTCCAATAATAATATATGTACCTGCTTCAATACGATCAGGAATTATTGTATGTTTGCAACCATGTAGTTGGTCTACTCCTTCAATACGTATTACATCCGTTCCGGCACCTTTTATTTTTGCCCCCATATTCGTTAAGAGAGTAGCAACGTCAATAATTTCCGGTTCTTTCGCAGCATTTTCAATAATTGTTTTTCCTTTTGCACGAACAGCAGCTAGCATAATATTTATGGTTGCTCCAACACTTACTACATCCAGATATATTCTAGCTCCTCTTAATTCGTCTGCTCTTAAATAAATAGCACCCTGTTCATTGGTCACATGAGCTCCAAGTGCTTCAAATCCTTTAATATGCTGATCAATTGGTCTAGGTCCAAGATGACAACCACCCGGTAAACCAATTACTGCTTTTTTAAATCTCCCTAGCATTGCTCCCATTAAATAATAGGAAGCTCGTAGTTTTTTTACCTTTCCATTAGGCATAGGCATAGAAATCATAGAAGAAGGGTCTATTGTCATATCCGATTCTGATAAAGAAACAGTTCCACCTAGCTCTTCCATAATATCTTTTAATATTTGAACATCTGAAATGTCAGGTAATCCTTCAATTGTAACTGGAGAATCAGCTAAGATTGTTGCCGGAATAAGAGCTACCGCACTATTTTTAGCACCACTTACTCGAACAGTTCCCTTTAGCTTGGATCCACCTGCAATCATAAGTTTTTCCATTTCTAGCTCCCTTCTAAGCCAATGCAAATTACATATATTTGCTATAACTATTCATAGGATAAGGCTTGGGTGTATATTCTTGTTTCATCACTGCTACTTATTATACCAAATATTAATAATTAATGGAAAAGTATATGTATTTACTCATTCTTATTTATTACATCATTCTTCTCCTTTTCTTTTAATAAAAAGGATTCTGTTTGTATTATTCCCTATTCCATATTCCCTAATACTTTGATTTCTAGCAAGATTAATGAACGAAAAAAGAGGATGACCTGATAAAAGGTCATCCTCTTTTCTACAATTTATAGAATTATGCTCTATTTGAAGAACCGAATTCTTTAATTTTACCAATTACTGTTGCTTTAATAGCATCACGAGCAGGTCCTAAATATTTACGTGGATCATACTCTTCTGGTTTAGCAGCTAAAGTTTCACGAACAGCTTTAGCAGAAGCAATTTGGTTTTCAGTATTTACGTTGATTTTAGCAGTTCCTAAAGAAATTGCTTTAGTGATATCTTTAGTTGGGATACCAGTACCACCATGTAATACTAATGGTAAACCAGTTAAGTTACCAATTTCTTCCATTTCTTTGAAACCTAAGTTTGGTTCACCTTTGTATGGTCCATGAACAGAACCTAAAGCAGGAGCTAAAGTATCAATTCCAGTTTGTTTAACAAGTTCAACACATTCGTTAGCATCAGCATAAATAACACCATCAGCAACAACATCGTCTTCTTGTCCACCAACTGTACCAAGTTCAGCTTCTACAGAAACACCTTTAGAATGAGCGTAGTCTACAACTTTTTTAGTGATTTCTACGTTTTCTTCAAATGGATGATGAGAAGCATCAATCATTACAGAAGTGAAACCAGCATCGATTGCTTCTTTACATTTTTCAAAACTTGAACCATGGTCTAAATGAATAGCAACAGGAACAGTGATTTTGTAGTCTTCGATTAAACCTTCAACCATTTTCACAACTGTTTTGAAGCCACCCATGTAACGGCCAGCACCTTCAGATACACCAAGAATTACTGGTGATTTTTCTTCTTCAGCAGCTTGAAGAATTGCTTGAGTAAACTCAAGGTTATTTAAGTTAAATTGTCCAACAGCATAGCCTTCTGCTTTTGCTTTGTTTAACATGTCTTTCATTGAAACTAAAGGCATTATTATTCCTCCTTAATTTGATGAAAAGTTCTTTTTACCAGGTAATCTTTATTAAATTCCCCAAAGAGAAGTTGAATATGTATATATTACCCAAAGTAAGTCAAACAAATCATCCCTTATAAATTCATTTGTAATCATACCAAAATAAAAGAAGAAATGCTATTATTCGAGCATTTTTTTCTTTTTTGTCACAAATTTTTATGTAATTCCATTTTTGAAAACGTTTCAACAGTACTAGGGTGGAAAAATACCTCTTAAACAATCATCGTGACTAAATTATGAATATGTATTTATCACTCTGCTATATATTGCTTAACCGCTGTTCTTAAATCATCAATATCAAAAGGCTTTGCAAAATGAGTCAATGCACCTAAATCCTTAGCCTCTTGAATCATATCAAGCTCGCCATATGCCGTCATTATTATAACTTTTATATCTTTTGTACGCTCCTTCATTCTTTTTAATATTTCAATTCCATCCATACCTGGAATCTTCATATCAAGCAGTACTAAGTCAGGTTTTTCCTTTTCAGCAATTTCTAGTGCTTGTACACCATTAGCTGCCTGGAATGTTTTATAACCTTCTTTTTGAAAAACTTCATTTAGAAGGATTCGAATTCCAAATTGATCATCTACAATTAATATTTTCCCTTCCATAATTGACCCTTCCCTTCTAGTCCATTTTATATGTATTGTCTTTTATCCCGTGTTAACAGGACAGTATTCTTGTACCTAACCTAAATGATAGATTTGGCTTTTTAAGCAGAGGGACAACTGACCGTATAAGGTCCATTAGTAATACTAACAATCATTGGTAACAAAAATTTCCCAATGATGGAAGTTTCATATATATCTTAGATATCTTTCTACTAATTGGTCAACTTTTCCTGCTAAGTCCTGTAAATTTTACCTTTTAAGCACATTAATTTATAATAACTACATCGAATTATTATAGATACATGAAATATTGGAGGTCTACACGTGCTTAAAATGTTTTCAACCCAATTAAGCGGGTTATTTAAAAGATTACAAGATAACAACGAAGAAGCAATTGAAGATAGTGCTCGATTATTAGCACAAGCAATCGTAAGTGAAGGTAGAATTTATGTATATGCTACTGATGAAATGGCAGGTGTTATAGATGAAGCCATTTATGGTTTAGAACCTTTAGCAAATATAGAAGAATGGAAAGGCCAGAGTCTCGATTCGGTTCGTTCAAGTGACCGCTTTCTGCTTTTTTCCCGGACTTCTTCGGATGAAGAAATTCTTCGTTTTGCAACGGAGCTTGAAGAGGCACATATATCTTTTATTGCCGTTTCTTCTAACGGAACAGAGTCCAATGAGCTTCAAGAATTAGCTGATGTTCATATTGATTTAAAATTAACCAAACCTTTGTTACCAGATGATGAGGGGAACAGATATGGTTATCCTTCGTTAATTGCTGCTTTATTTGTATATCATGGAATAAAATTTACTATAGATGAAATAGTGAAAGAATACGATATATAAATAGGAAGAAAAACAACATACATTGTTAAAAAAGCTCACTTATTCAAGTGAGCTTTTTTCCTTCTTATTTTTCAGCCATGCGAATAGAAGCACCAATAAACTCACGGAATAACGGTTGTGGTCTTGTTGGTCTTGAAATAAATTCAGGATGGAATTGTGAAGCCACAAACCATGGATGATCTTTTAATTCAATAATTTCTACCAAACGACCATCTGGACTAGTTCCTGAGAATATAAACCCTGCTTTTTCCATTTCTTGGCGGTATTGATTGTTAAATTCATAGCGATGACGATGTCTTTCATAAACCACTTCATCTTGATATGCTTCATATGCTCTTGTACCTTCTTTTAACTTACATGGATACAAGCCTAAACGAAGTGTTCCACCTAAATCTTCCACATCTTTTTGCTCAGGAAGTAGGTCAATAACAGGATGTGTAGTGTTTTCATCAATTTCAGAAGTGTGAGCATCTTTCCAACCTAAAACGTTTCTTGCAAATTCGATAGAAGCAACTTGCATTCCTAGACAAATTCCTAAGAAAGGAACTTTTTGTTCACGAGCATATTCAACTGCTGCAATCTTTCCTTCTACTCCACGGTCACCAAAACCACCAGGAACAAGAATTCCATCTGCATCTTGTAATAACTCTTTAACATTCTCTCTTGTAACTGTTTCGGCATTAATCCAATCAATGTCAATATCAGCATCAAAAGCATATCCTGCATGTTTCATTGCTTCTACTACAGAAATATATGCATCTTGAAGTTCTACATACTTCCCAACAAGAGCAATTTTAACTGTTTTAGAAAGATTTCTTACACGATCAACTAATTGTATCCATTCTGTCATATCTGCTTCTTGACAGTTAAGTTTTAAATGCTCACATACAATTTGATCTAATTGTTGTTCTTGTAGTGCAAGAGGAATTGTATATAAAGTATCTGCATCACGACATTCAATAACTGATTTTGTATCAATATCACAGAATAAAGCTAATTTATCTTTCATATCTTGAGAAATTGGCTTCTCTGTTCTTACTACGATAACATTTGGTTGAATACCTAAGCTGCGTAGCTCTTTTACACTATGTTGAGTAGGCTTTGTTTTCATTTCCCCAGCAGCTTTAATATAAGGAATTAATGTACAGTGAATATACATTACATTTTCTCGACCGATATCGCTCTTAATTTGGCGAATAGCCTCTAAGAATGGTAATGATTCAATATCGCCTACTGTTCCACCAATTTCTGTAATAACTACATCTGCATTCGTTTCACGACCAGCTCTAAATACGCGTTCTTTTATTTCATTTGTAATATGTGGAATTACTTGTACTGTTCCTCCCAAATAATCTCCTTTGCGCTCTTTTCGTAAAACGGTAGAATAAATTTTACCAGTTGTTACGTTATTGAATTTTGTTAAATTAATATCAATAAAACGCTCATAATGTCCTAAGTCTAAATCTGTTTCAGCGCCATCATCTGTAACAAAAACTTCACCGTGTTGGTATGGACTCATTGTACCTGGATCCACATTGATATATGGGTCAAATTTTTGGATAGTCACACTTACCCCACGATTTTTTAATAAACGACCTAATGAAGCAGCTGTTATTCCTTTTCCTAGTGAAGAAACAACTCCACCAGTTACAAAAATATATTTTGTCATATAATTTATCCCCCTTGATTTAAGTTTGCACCAATTCTTCCATCTTTAAGACGAATTGATTATTTTTTTTAGAGGGGTATGAAACGATTGCTCTAATAATTTTTTGGCTACAAAAAACAAAAAGCACTCCTTACTTTATCAGTAAGGGAGCGCTATATTAGCTAATTTAAGTTCGTTCCTTTTTTAAGGAGCCCAAAAATGATTTTACAAGCTACCATTATAAAAGTCAAGACTAGATTAGATTATCGATCTTCCTCATCTTCATCATCAAATTCATCTTCGTCATCTATTTCTTCTTCATCATCTAGATCTTCGTCGATGTCTAAAATTTCTTCATCTAAATCTTCTTCGAAATCATCATCGTCATCGTCGTCATCTAAATCATCTTCTAATACATCTTCGTCATCATCTAGTAAATCTTCGTCATCTAAATCTTCATCAAAATCATCGAAGTCTTCGTCTTCAACGTCATCAAAGTCGTCAAAGTCTTCTTCCGCAACTTTCTTCGCTTTCTTCTTCTTCGGTTTAGTTACTGTAACAATATCCTCTTCCGATTTATCTACAGGATACCATGTACGTAGACCCCAACGATTATCTCCTAAAGATAGAAAACGACCATCAATGTTTATATCCGTATAAAATTGTGCAATTTTTTCATTTACCTCTTCATCACTTAATTCTAACAGACGTGCTACTTCTTTCATAATTTCATTAAAAGTATAAGGAGTCTTTCCGCCATTCAAAACTTCAAAAGCGACTTCAATTAATGACATTTCTTTTAGCTCTTCACTTGTGTACTTTTCTACACTCATTTATAAAGCACTTCCTTTCTTGTCTCTTTCATACTCCCACTTTAAGCTTGGACTAAAAAGCGGAAGTTTCGGAGTCGGGCATTTTTTTATCATAACTTTATTCAAACGATGCCATATTATCTCTTTGATTGAACTATCTCATAGGAATAATTATTCGTAGTCAAATGAATGATAACATTGTCATCGTCTAACAATAAAGAGAAAAATACATATTCTCCATTATAAACAAATATTAGGTGAATATGCTAGTTCTAGATAAGCTTTATTTACCTTTTCTTCAAAAATGATAGTCACATCCTAATCTTTTACTAATTAGATGCCATTCTACTAGTAAAAAAGGGGATATGTGACAATAACCAATCAAATTATTTTTATTTAATCACTAATAATAAATACGTCTTTTTCGTTCCATTAATATAAATGAAGCGTTACTTTTAGGGAATACTATTTATAAGGAGGAATGAAATTAATGAAAATATTTGTAACTCTAATCAGCATACTTGCAATCCTCATTCTCCTTCTTATCATTGATTTCCGTTTAGGAGAGCGTGCACAGCGAAAAAAAACAAAAAGAAAAAATTATCCAATAAGAAATTCAGATTTCACTCTTTTTACAGATGGAACAGAACTATTCCCCTCTTTATTTGATACAGTAAAACAAGCAACTAGCCATGTTCATATTCTTTTTTATACGATTAAAACAGACAGCATTAGCAAGGAATTTCTGGACTTACTAAAAACAAAAGCAAACGAAGGCGTAGAAGTACGCCTGATGTTGGATTGGCTCGGAAGCATAAAAATAAGGAAGAAAATTCGTAAAAAATTAAAAAATGCCGGTGTTCAATTTGCCTTTTGTCAGCTCCCTAGTTTTCCTTATCTATTTT
>DATMFU010000057.1:0-8016 GCA_035556015.1 Niallia sp.
TAAATTAGGTCTGCCAATGAGTGCTACCTTATTAGCAACACACTCCTTTCTTCCACCCCACCCGGGTGCGACAGCTGTTGCTGCGGAGTATGGGGCAGATATGGGGACAGTTTTACTCGTCGGTATTGTCATTGCGATACCAACTGTTGCATTTGCAGGAGTGTGGTATACAAGATTAGTAGAGAAATGGATGCCAGCTACATTTTCAAGAGAAAGTAATGTAGAGTCAATAGGTGAACAAAAAGAGTTTAAAGATGACGAGACCCCTGGTTTCGGAATCAGTGTTTTTACAGCCATCTTCCCAGTTATTTTAATGACTTTTGGAACAATAGTAGATTTTGTTCAGAGATTAGTAGGTTTTTCAGATAATGGTGTTATTTTATTTATCCGTTTCATCGGAAACTCTTCCACAGCCATTTTGCTATCTTTATTGTTAGCTGTTTACACAATGGGAATTGCTAGGAAGATACCAATGAGAACATTGATGGGATCATGTGGAAAAGCTATTAATGCTTTAGGAATGCTTCTTCTTATCATTGGTGGAGGGGGAGCTTTTAAGCAAGTTCTTATAGATGGAGGAGTAGGGGATTATATCGCTCAACTATTCGAAGGAAAGGCAATTTCACCAGTTCTACTTGCATGGTCAGTAGCTGCAATCTTACGGATTGCACTCGGATCCGGTACGGTTGCCACATTATCAACGGCAGGTTTAGTTATCCCAATATTAAGCCAAACCCCAGACGTTAATTTAGTATTGGTTTCACTTGCAACAGGGGTCGGAAGTTGTATGGGCTCACATGTTAATGACGCAGCGTTCTGGATTGTAAAAGAGTATATGGGCATGACCATGAAAGAAACCTTTGCCACTTATAGTGTTCTTTCTTCTATTACAGCTGTAGTTGGATTAGGGTTTATTTTAATTCTTGATGTATTTATTTAGATATATATAATAGCGTCTCCTCACAAAGTAAGTTACTAAAACGATAATAAAAAGATGTTCAAAGAGCCTGGCTTTTGGAGCATCTTTTTATTTTTGGCTTATATGTGAAACCCTAATTTTACAAAAGAAGAGTAGTGTAAGAAAAAGATCAATTACAATATGCTGTATCAAAAAAAAGTTTGACAATTAGTTTTGTGAAAAGTACAATTTAACTACAAGGTAACTTAGTAGACAAGTGAACAAGGTAGAAAAGAATACTTTGGTGATCTTCTTTTTAGGAGATATTCTTACCTTACCGAATAGTTGTGATCTCAATAATAAAAAAACTGGATATAGTGATTATTCAGTGTTTCTTATTATATTTTTTGTCGAATATGTAAAGGGTTACATACTGTAACTTATTCATATGTGTTATGTACACATGGTTCATAATAAGTTACTTTAACTTATTAATTCAAACTTAACATCTTAGAGAATTGCAAGCAAAGCTGAATTAACTTAAAGCGCTTACCGAAAATAGGGATAAATAAAATGACATTTCTCAATTATTTAACCGAAAATAAAATTGATCAGAGGGTGGGGATAAAATGAAAACGCTTCAAAAGTTAGCGATCATTTTTACAATAGGATTAGCTCTAAGTATATTAGTAGTTTTCTTTACTACTAGTAATGTAGCAGGTTCAAATAACGAAACTGTTATTAGATTTGGACACGGCGCAGCAGAATCAAATGAAAGACATTTAGCTGTTATGAAATTTAAAGAACTTGTAGAAGAAAAATCACAAGGAAAAATGAAAGTGCAAGTGTATCCTAATGAACAACTCGGCTCTGAGGCGGAAATGATAGAAAGTGTTACGTTTAATGACCTTCAAATGGTAGCTGCGAGTGCTTTTAGCCAATATGATCAAAGAATAAGTGTGTTTGAATTACCGTATTTATTTGATTCCTACGAACAGGCGTGGAGTATTCTGGATAGTGAGATAGGACAGCAAGTGGCAGAACCTCTATTAGAAGATGGGTTAAGAGTAGTAGCATATTTTGAGAATGGTTTCCGTCACGTTACTTCAAATAAACCAATTGAAGAACCGGAAGATTTAGGTGGTTTGAAAATTAGAACACCGGAGTTTCCATTATCAATAAGTACCTTTAAGGCATTTGGTTCTAATCCAACACCGATGGCATTTGGTGAATTATATATGGCTTTACAACAAGGAACTGTAGATGCTCAAGAAAACCCAATTGCAAATACGTATGCAAGTAAATTTAATGAAATTCAAGATTATCTTAATTTAACTGGTCATCAATATATGCCATTACCTGTTGCGATTAGTGAAGAGTTTTGGCAAACGCTTACTCCAGAGGAGCAGGAGATTATTAAAAGTAGTGCAAGTGAAGCGGCAAATTTCCACAGAGAAATTTTAAGGGAAAATGAAGAAAAGATGCTTAGCGAACTACAAAATGCTGGTATGACAGTTATCCAACCAGATAGAGATAAATTTAGAGAAAGAGCTGAAGCAGTTTATGAGGCATATAAAAATAGGTTTGGAGAGGATTTTGTTAACAATCTTTTGAAGGCAGTTGAACAAAAACAATAAGTTTCAAAGTACACCATGAGGAGGTTATGATCATGAAAGTAATCAAGTGGTTAGATGAACACTTTGAAGAATATATCTTAATCGGATTAAGTATTTTAACGGTAATGATTGTATTCACACAAGTATTTATGAGATATGTGCTTGGAGAGTCTCTTACTTGGTCAGAGGAAGTGGCAAGGTATCTATTTATTTGGATGATTTATGTAGGTATTAGTTATGGAGTGAAAAAAGAGAAACACCTTGGGGTCGATGCATTTCCAATGCTGTTTGAAAAAAAGGGGAAAATTATCATTGATATGATAGCTAGTTTCTCATTTTTACTATTTGCTGTTATCATGACTTACTACGGTTTTGATATCGTCCTAAAGGTAACGAGAGAATCAGCTGCATTGGAATTACCTCTTGAATGGGTTTATGCTGCCCCTGTCGTCGGAATGATTTTAACGTCGATTCGTCTCATTCAAAAATTAGTTCGTTTAGTAAACCAATTGAAAACGTTAAATCATCCTAAGTTTGACAAGAGTGAAGAACAGACTGATCTTCAGGAGGAAATTGTATGACTAGTTTTGTATTATTTGGTACTTTCTTTTTGTTTATGCTACTATCCGTCCCGATTGCGATATCTCTAGGGTTAGCCGGTTTAATTACAGCTGTTTATTCACCGAATATTTCCATTACATTTCTTGCACAAGGATTTGTCACCTCGACTGATAATTTCGCGTTAATGGCCATTCCTTTTTTTATCCTGGCCGGTGAGATAATGGGTAAGGGAGGAATATCAGCAAGATTATTTAATTTAGCTAACATATTTGTAGGACGATATACTGGTGGCTTCGCAATAGCTGCAGTTATCACTTGTATGTTTTTTGCTGCTATCTCCGGATCGGGTCCTGCAACAGTAGCAGCAGTTGGGGGCATTATGATACCTGCAATGGTAGCACAAGGCTATGATAGAAAATTTGCAACCGCTGTAATTGTTACAGCAGGATCAATGGGGATTATTATTCCTCCAAGTATCCCGATGGTTCTTTATGGAATATCAGGAAACCAGTCAATTGGGGACTTATTCCTGGGTGGTATTATTCCTGGAGTTTTAATTGGAATTTGTTTAATGATCTGGTGTTATTTCTATTCCAAAAAGAAAGGGTATTCAGGTACCCAAGAGAGCTTTAGCTTTAAAAAGATGCTTATTGCTTTAAATCAAGCTAAATGGTCACTTTTAGTCCCAATCATCATTTTAGGGGGAATATATGGAGGGATATTTACTCCAACAGAGGCAGCCGTTTTTGGAGTTGTTTACGCAGCTTTTGTTAGTATATTCCTGCATAAAGAAATCAAATTCAGCCAATTCCCAAAGATTATTGCGGAAGCGGCTATAAGCTCTGTTGCTATTTTGATCATTATTGGAACAGCAAACGCCTTTGGTACTATCTTAACTATGGAAAAAATACCACAAGCTATTGCAGAGTCTTTCTTATCAGTATCGGAAAACTCAATTGTGATCATTTTAATTATTATTCTCCTGTTGCTTATTATTGGATGTTTTATTGATACATCAGCAGCGGTGATTATCTTTACACCAATTCTTTTTCCGGTAGCAAGCCAAGTAGGTTTAGATCCAATTCATTTTGGAATTATCATGATCGTGACATTGTCGATTGGTTTTATTACACCACCACTTGGTGTGAATCTATTTGTCGGCTCAGGTATATCAGGACTTAGTATGCCTACATTAGTAAGAGCTGTAGTTCCGTTCTTTTTCATCATGCTTGTTAGTTTGGCTATTATTGCGGTTATTCCCAAATTAACACTGTTATTACTTTAGGTATTGAGAGAGAATTATATTCTCTCCTCTTTTTTTAGCAGAATATAAATTTATAAAAAATAATTTGTATACTTAGTAGACAAGTGGAAATGGAAGATGTATACTACAGGTATATAGAAGAACTTGTTAGACAAGTGCGGCATAACTTGTATGACAAGTGAACAACATTATAAGATTACAATTTTAAATAATTCATTGAGGTGATAAAGTTGAAAAATATAAGTATTGAAGAATTAAAAGACATAGCTATTGAAATGAGAAAAACAGCTGTAACAATGATTCACAAAGCACAATCAGGTCATCCGGGTGGGTCACTATCTGCTGCGGACTTAATGACAGCGCTATATTTTAAAGAAATGAACATCGATCCAAGCAATCCTAATTGGGAAGATCGTGACAGATTTGTCCTTTCCAAAGGACATGTTTGTCCAATTCTATATTCAGCTTTAGCCTTAAAAGGGTATGTTCCATATGACACAATTTATACATTAAGAGAATATGGTTCTCCATTCCAAGGGCACCCGGACATGAAGAAATGTCCTGGTATTGATATCTCAACTGGATCTTTAGGTCAAGGACTTTCATGTGGTGTAGGGATGGCGATTGCAGGCAAACGAGATAAAAAAGATTATCGTGTCTTCTCATTATTGGGTGATGGTGAATGTCAGGAAGGTCAGATTTGGGAAGCAGCTCAGACTGCAGTGAAATATCAATTAGATAATTTAGTTGTATTTGTTGATAACAACAGACTTCAAATCGATGGTTTTACGGATGAAATCATGCCATTACAAGATTTAGAAAAGAAATTTGAAGTGTTTGGATTTGAAACAAAACGAATCGATGGACACTCAATGGAAGAGATTGTTGAAACTCTTGATGAAATAAGAGCTGTTAAAAATGGAAAACCAAAATGTATTGTGATGGACACTGTAAAAGGTAAAGGTGTTTCTTATATGGAAGATGTTGCTGAATGGCACGGAGTAGCTCCTAATGATGAAGAATACAAACAGGCAATCGGCGAAATCGCAGGGGGGTTAAAATAATGAGTATCCTAGAAAAAACGCTAACGACAAAGAAAGCAACTAGAGAAGCTTTTGGTGATGAAATTGTAAAGTTAGGAAAGGAAAATAAAGATATTTATGTCATTGATGTTGATATTGCGAAATCGTGTAAAACGAGCAACTTTATTAAACAATTACCTGATCAACATATAAATGTTGGAATTGCAGAGCAAAATGCAGCTGGATTAGCAGCAGGACTTGCAACTACTGGAAAGATTCCTTTTGTAAGCACTTACGCAGTTTTCGGTTCTTTAAGAATGGCAGAGCAAATTAGACAAGAAGTTTGTTATCCAAACTTGAATGTTAAAATTGCTTGTTCTCACGGTGGATTAACTCCAGCTAACGATGGTGGAAGTCACCAGGCAATTGAAGATATGGGAGTATTAAGAAGCTTTCCAAATATGACAGTCATTATGGGGGCAGATTACTATTCTACTAGAAAGCTAGTTGAGCAAGCGGCAAACATGTATGGTCCAGTTTACCTCCGCTTTACAAGAGATACAGTTCCAATGATTTATGACGAAAATGAAGAATTCACAATCGGTAAGGCCAAAAAATTACAAGATGGTTCAGACATTGCTATTATTGCAAACGGTGACACTGTGCGCTTAGCAATTGAAGCGACAAAAGAGTTAGAAAAAGAAGGAATCTCTGTCAAGCTATTAGATATGCATACAATTAAACCATTAGACCGTGAGGCTGTGGTTGAATGTTTAGAAGTTGGAAAAATTATTACTGTTGAAGATCACAATATTTTAAATGGTTTGGGCAGCGGTGTATGTGAAGTTGTAGCAGAAGAAGGCAGAGGTAAGGTAAGCAGAATCGGGGTTCAGGATCAATTTGGTCAGTCTGCGCCATATGAAAAACTATTAGAACTGAATGGAATCACTGTTGAGAATATTATTGGTACTGCTAAAAATATGCTTCGATAATCTTTGATATAAATAAATTATAAAATTGGGAGTGGAAGAAAATGTTTCAATTACATGATAGAGTAGCAATCGTAACAGGAAGTGGATCTAAAAAAGGGATTGGACGTACAATTGCATTAGCACTTGCAAAACAAGGTGCAGCGATAGTTGTAGCTGATTTAAATCTAGAAGGAATCGATGATACTGTAAACGCCATTACTGAAGCTGGTGGTAAGGCGTTAGGTGTAGAATTAAATGTTACAAACAAAGAGTCTGTTGACGCTATGGTAGAAAAAGTACTCGCAGAATACGGAAGAATTGATATTCTCGTTAATAATGCGGGAATATCTCAAAAAGTAACTGTACAGGACATGACACTTGAGGATATGACGAGAGTCTTTAATGTTAATATGTTTGGTCTGTTCCTATGTACTCAAAGTGTACTAGAGCCGATGAGAAAACAAAAGTTTGGTCGCATTATCAACCTTTCCTCTGTATCTGCTAAAAGAGGTGGAGGAGTTTTCGGCGGAGCGCACTATTCAGCATCTAAAGCTGCTGTATTAGGCTTCTCTAAAAATCTTGCACGTGAAGTAGCTGTGGATGGCATCACAGTAAACAGTGTTGCACCTGGACTAGTTAACACTGAAATTTGGAAGTCTCTTCCTGAAGAAGATGCAAAGAAGGTTATTGATAGCATCCCAATGGGTAGACCTGGTGAAGTTAGTGAAATTGCCTCAGCTATTGCATTCTTAGCGTCAGAAGAAGCATCTTATATTACAGGCGAAGAAATAGATATTAACGGTGGTTCTCACATGGATTAATTTCTATAGTTAAAACAGGCAACCAAGACTTGGCTGCCTGTTTCAACATTCATTTTAATAGTTTTCTATAACATAATATAGAGAGAAGTGAGGACGATCAATTTTATCCCTGTTTCCAGTAAAAAACTATATATTCAAATTTATAATCAAATACTATCAGAGATTGAAGTTGGCGTAGTTAAAGAAGGGGAAAAACTGCCTTCGGAAAGAGAGTTATGTGAACTTTTTAATGTGAGTCGAGCACCTGTTAGACAGGCTCTCAGTGCATTAGAGTTGAATGGAGTTATCTATTCACGCCAAGGGGAAGGCATATTCGTGAAAAATAGTAAGGTTCTTACAGGGAATTTTCAAACATCATTCTTTTTAAAATTGATTTCCCCAGAGGATATTGTTGAAGCAAGAATGAGTATAGAGCCGTTAATCATTGAATTTGCTGCACTAAGAGCTACAGATGACGATATTAAAGCACTTCAAAAGACGATCAAAAAGATGGAAGAAGAAACGAAATCTGGAGTATACGTACCGGAAACAGATGAAACATTACACAAACAAATAGCAGAGGCTTCCCATAATGACTTATTCATAAAGTTTATGTCGGCTATTAGTAATGCAATGAAGCAACAGGAAATGTGGCATTTTATTCGAGATAGGACGGTAACCAGACCAGATTATAGAGATATAAATTTTAAAGAACACTTATCTCTTATCAAAGCTATTGAGGAACATAATGCAAAAAAAGCAGTAGAATTAATGACCTCTCATATGGAAAATCTTTATGAGCGATATTGGAAGGCATAATATATAGATGACATGGAGAGATCTTAAATTCTCTATAAACAAAGTGCAATCGTAAAGAAAGCAAA
>DATMFU010000058.1:0-32214 GCA_035556015.1 Niallia sp.
TAAACTGACTGGAGCTGAAATAAGCTATCAATTTACAGAACTTACGCCTAATACAGACTATACTGTAGAAATTATGGTCGAAGAATCAGAAGAATATTATGGCTATTTATCCACTGAGGTGACAACATTACCAACAGAAGGATCAATGAAAGAGGTTAGCTTATACGTCTATGACACAGAAGAAAAACCTGCTGTTGACGTCATGTTTGATTTATACGGAATCGATCCGGTAACAGAAGAACAATACTTCTACGGATGGTCTGATGAAGATGGTAGACTGTGGGATCATACCGGGGAAGAAGCGGTTGATGTATTAACTCTTCCAGTAGGGGAATATGAGATCCTGTTTACGACAGAAGAAGAAGAGGAAATGACCTTCCAATTCGAGATTGAAAAGGATGAAGAGTATTTCAACAACCCAATCTACTTTCTTTTAAATGAAAACCCTGACGAACAAACACCACCGGTAGTAGTACCTGATGCTGATGATGAAGAACAAACAGGTTCACAGCCAGTTAAAGTTAACAAACCAAGTCAACAGGACATAGTAAAAACCGAAAAAACGAAGAAAAACAAAGAAACGAACAAGAGTGAAAAATTACCAAATACCGCAACAATGACACATAACCTTCTTCTACTAGGTATAGTTGTTTTGTTAGTAGGTAGCGGAATTCTGTTTATCCAAAAAAGGAAGAAAACATAACACGAAAAAGGGAGCTTAGGCTCTCTTTTTTTGTTTAAATCCACTAAAGAATTCAGTGTTTTAGCCGAAATAATAAATGGACGACAATTTATTGATTACGACTCTTTTTATTACATAAAAATAAAAAAGTACATCGTCTAAAGGAGTAGTAGTATGATAGGCCAAGAGTTAACAAACCATTTACAACTTGTTCAAAAGCTGCTTTTAACCCTAATGAATAGTTATGAAGATTATCAATCAAGAAGAACTCATCTAAAGGAACCTTCTATTCCTTTAAGACAACACGTTGTCTATATAATTGGTATTCTTACCGCAATCCTTATAGCAACACTAGCAATTAGTACGTTTATAAAAGTAGAAAGATCCGTTCTTTTTTCGATTACAGTCATTCAAATGGTTTTAGCCATTAGTGTGTATATGCTTGTTATGAAAAAGATGACGCAAACGGATCCTGCTCAGGAAGATAAGCAAGAACCAAAGGTGAAATCAGTGATGTCTATTTATGAGCTTGATCAACTTCGATTTAAGATTCTACAAGATTTGGCGAAATCACCAATACCTCCATCACATATGACCCCAAGTTCGATAGGTAAAATGATTAAACTAGTTGAGAGTGGAATGTGTATCTCATTAGAAGAGTGCCTAACCTCTCTTAATAAAGAGGCAAATAACCAAAAACACATGGAAGAGCTTGAAATAATGAAGCATCTACAAATGATTTCCTACCATTAATGAAAAAACCATATATGGAAATTGTTTGTAGATCCTTATAGAATGTGTATAATTTTATATAGAAATGTCGAAAATTGGAGGACTCATATAGTGAAAAAAATTATGGTTATAGCAACACTTATTGTGTGCGGTGCTGCAATTATATTTGGTAATCTTCATTGGAATGAAAAAATAACCGCACAAAGTGAACCAGCTGGAGGAAAAGCGGATCCGGTAGAAAAAGTAGAAGAAAAGCAAGAGAATTCAGATGCAGAAACCTATATGGCAAATCTCCCGGAAGCTGCACAGGAGAAAATAAAAACAGCTATTGTCTCTGATGAGCCAGTGAAACTTGTTATATATGGAACAACGGAAGTAGAAGGCACCTGGATTGACTCATTTAAACAGGAGCTGATAACTGCCTATGGAGAAGGTGTTTTTGATACCATAGCTATATCAACAGGAACAAATACAACACGTGACATAATAAATGACAATTCATATAAAGAAATAAATGAGTTAAATCCTGACATTTTATTATTTGAGGCACCGATGTTAGAGGATAATGGAGATGTTGGCATAACGAATACTCTGGAGAATCTTGAAAAAATGTACGAGTCCTGGCAAGGTGCGAATGAGAATCTTGTTTTGATGGTTCAGCCGTCACAGCCGCTCTATAATGCTACTTATTATCCTAGTGAAGTAAAACAGTTAGAAACTCATGTTGAAAAAAATAAGATGACGTATCTGAATCATTGGGAAAATTGGCCTGAGCATGATCACCCTGACATGGAAAACTACTTAACAGATGATAATGATGTGAATGAAGAAGGTTTTGCTGTTTGGGCAGAGTACTTAGTTGAATATTTTGTTGCGAAGTAAACACAGGATGGGGATCCTGTGTTTTTCACTTTTTTGATAAACAGAAGTAAAGAAAGAGAAAGGGCTTTGTAGTATCAGTAATCATTCAGTTGGTGGATCTGTTTTCTTTATTGCGCTAAAAAGTAAAAGAGCATAAAATAATTGAAGGAACTGGCTTTTAACGAATTAGTTAGGCCCTTTTAGCTACTAATTAAATGTAAAGTTTTATCCAGGAGGATTCTTAAAATGAAACGTAAATATATAATTGGTCTTTTTACCATAATGTTAGCTTTAGCGGCAGTTGGCTGTTCAACTGATAAAGAGAATGCCACAAAAGGTGAAGTAAGCACAGAAATCCAGAAAGAAGTACAGGATTTAAAGCTTGAAAATAGTCAATTGAAGGCTGAAAATGAGAAGTTGAAGAAAAAGATAGAGTTGTTGCAGAAGAGTCAATAATGGAAATGATTCATTCAGCATACAGGAGTAGAAGCAGAAAGTCATATTTTGGACTTTCTGCTTTCTTGTTCAAGAAGGTCAAAACTGCTAACGTGCTAGCAAATAAATGCTAGTCAAGAAGAATCCTAATTTTTCTAAAAATGTACCCTATATTTCTACAAAATTCGTGATATTATAGGGGTAGTTGACACAAAAATGGCAAAGGGATGAACGTATGAATCGACATAAAAAGAAGCGGGAAAAGAAGAAAAGGAAAATAAGAAGAATATTCCTCCTTCTATTCCTTATAATCATTGCTTTGATTGGTTACGCTGTTTTTCAATATTATCAAGGTGTAAAAGGTGCTGGTGAGTCAGGGATTTCAAATTCAGGTGAAGAAATAGAATTTAATGGTGCAAAGAGATTAGATAAAGTAAATGTACTGTTGCTTGGTGTAGACTCTAGAGGAGAAGAGCAATCGAGAACAGATACGATGATGATTGCCCAATATGACCCGAAAAATGATAGTGCAAAAGTCATTTCGCTAATGAGGGATATTTACGCTGAGATACCTGGTTATAAAAATTACAAAATAAACACTGCATTCTTTTTAGGTGGACCTGAGTTGTTAAGACAAACGATTAAACAAAACTTTGATTTAGATATTCATTATTATGCAATAGTGGATTTTAAAGGTTTTGAACAAGTGGTTGATACAATTGCGCCTGATGGCATTGAGATGAATGTCGAGAAGAGAATGTCAGAAAAAATAGGTGTTGTTATAGAACCTGGATTACAAAAATTAGATGGAGAAGAATTATTAGGTTATGCTAGGTTTAGACAGGATGCTGAAGGGGATTTTGGACGAGTTAAGCGTCAACAAGAAGTAATTAATGCACTAAAGGATGAAATGATTAGTGTGAGTGGTGTAGCTAAATTGCCTAAATTATTGGGAACAATTCAGCCTTATATTGAAACCAATTTACAAGGGATAGATTTACTTGATTTGTCTAAGGATTTTATTTTAAATCCTCCTGATCAAATTGATACATTAAGAATTCCAGTGGATAATTCGTATACGAACACGAGCTATAGCCATGCAGGTTCAGTACTTGAAATTGATTTTGAAGCGAACAAACAAGCAATTGAACAATTCTTAAATGGTGAGGCAGTGACAACAGAGACTGAGAATGATACTGATGTTACTGAGGACATGGGCGAACAACCGTAAAAAACTGAAAATAAACTCTAGGTCTGACGTTGATCTAGAGTTTATTTAAGTATTAAGGGTAAGAATAAAATCAAATAGAAACAAATAGAAAGGCTGTATGAATGATGAAGAAAATAAGAATTTTATTTTTTATTTATCAAATGGGAGCAGGTGGGGCAGCTAGAACATTATTGAATATTATTAATAATTTAGATCGCTCGATATTTTCCCCTGTTCTTGTCACATTAAATTATAATGGCTCATATGAAAAAGAAGTAAAAGAGGATGTTATCTTTATTAAATTAGATACAACAAGGCTTAGTCGATCTATTTTTAAATTAGCGAGGATTATTAGGAAGGAAAAAATAGATATTGTTTTCAGTACGATTCCTCGAGTAAATACTATTGCCATTTTGGCTACAAGATTTTCTTTCTCAAAAGCAAAGTCTGTCATTAGAGAAGCAGATAATCTTGGGGGGAAACTATCAGTAAATATACAGTTATTACTATTTGGGCTTGTTTATAAATTATCGAATCAAATTATTTCATTATCGGAAGGGGTTAAAGAGAATTTAATTAAACGATACAAAATTAATCCCTCAGAAATTGAGGTGATTTATAATCCGGTAGATCTGCAAAGCATTGAAGAAAAAATCAAAAATGGAAAAATTGAAGAAAAAGACCGAGTTCTGTATGAAACAGAGGATAAAATTATTGTTACCGCAGGCAGATTAGTTCCACAAAAAGATCAAAAAACACTTCTTGATGCATTTGCAAATGTTAACAAGGTTACAAAAAGCCATCTCATTATACTTGGTGAAGGTTATTTAAAGGACCAACTAGAACAACAAGCTAAAGACCTGCATATTCATGATAGAGTGCATTTTGTTGGTTTTCAGAGGAATCCATATATCTACTTTAAACAAGCGGATTTATTTGTTTTATCTTCTATTCATGAAGGGTTTAGTCATGTTATCGCAGAGGCGTTAGCAACGGGTGTTCCAGTTGTGTCAACCAACTGTAAATCAGGACCGGCAGAGGTATTAGATAATGGGGAGTATGGTGAGCTTTGTGGAGTGGGAAATGTTGAAGAAATGACACAGAAAATTCTTTATGTATTTGGTTTAAACCAAGAGCAATTACACCAACTAATACAGAAAGGGTTGAACCGTGCTGAGCATTTTAATGCCCAAAAAATTGTTAGAAATTACGAAACAGTATTTTTACGGACATTAAATATAGAGAATAGAGCTTATAACAAAGAACTTTCTTAACGGGCTAGTTCAACAAAAAATGTAAAAAAATGTTGAAATATATAACATATAATTATATATTTGAATAATGGGATGATTTATTTATGTATGAACTTTTGCTTCGTAAGTATATATTAAATCTCAATATCAATACTAAACATATGTTGATATTAAAAAACTAAGTTAATGTTATGTCCGAATATAAACTAAGAGGTGGATATTAGAATGGATAGAAAAATTGGTGTCGTAGGACTAGGATATGTTGGGTTACCTGTAGCTGTAGCTTTCGGACAGGAACACCATATTGTTGGTTTCGATATTAATGAGCACCGAATCAGCACTCTTAAAAACAATGTAGATTATACAAATGAAGTTGAAAGTGAAGAGCTGAAGGCAGCTAATATTGATTTTACAACAGATCCAACAAGATTGTCTGATTGTGACTTTATTATTATCGCTGTACCAACTCCAATAAATATAAACAAGCTTCCTGATTTTACACCATTAGAAAAATCATCTGAAACTGTTGGACGTCATTTAAGAAAAGGAACAATTGTTGTTTATGAATCAACAGTTAATCCTGGTGCAACAGAAGAAGTTTGTCTACCTATCCTTGAAAAGGAATCAGGATTAAAAGCTGGTGTTGATTTCTTTGTAGGATACTCTCCAGAGAGAATCAATCCTGGTGATAAGACTCATACATTTAAAACAATTAAAAAAGTTGTTTCAGGTCAAACACCAGAAGTGTTAGAAATAGTTGCAAGTGTTTATGACAGTGTTGTAGATGCAGGTGTCTATAAGGCTAGCTCAATTAAAGTAGCAGAAGCTGCAAAAATTATTGAAAATACTCAGCGAGATGTTAACATTGCATTAATGAATGAACTTGCTCTGATGTTCGATAGAATGGGTATAGATACACAAGAGGTTTTAGAAGCTGCTGGAACTAAATGGAACTTCCTTCCGTTCAGCCCTGGTTTGGTTGGTGGTCACTGCATTGGAGTGGATCCATATTACTTAACTCATAAATCTGAAAGTGTAGGATACCGTCCGGAGCTTATTCTTGCGGGTAGACGAATCAATGATAATATGGGCAAGCATATTGCGACTGCACTTGTAAAAGAAATGATCCAAAGAGGATTACCTGTTAACGGTTCAAAAGTAACTGTTTTAGGGTTAACATTCAAAGAAAATGTCCCGGATTTACGTAACTCTAAGGTAATTGATGTAATAAGAGAGCTTGAGGATTATGGAATTAAAGTTCAGGTTGCAGATCCATATGCTTCTCCTGAAGAGGCTAAAGAAGAGTACGGTGTAGAATTAACGAAATATGAAGAGCTAGATAAAGCTGATGCAATTGTGTTAGCTGTACCTCACCAATTCTACTTAGATAAAAAATGGTCAGATTTTGAAGAATTATTTAATGAAGGATCAGGAATTATCGTTGATATTAAAAGTAAGCTTGATAAGTCTGATTGTCCATCTACAATTAATTTGTGGAGACTGTAAGATAGAGAAAGAAAAAAGAGTGTTCTCCTTTAAGCCGGAGAATACTCTTTTAATTTTTCGTGAAAATATGTAGGCTGTTAACATAATATGATGTCAGTAAAGAATATCTTCATCTTCATCTAACATATCGCTATCTTGATCATCCTGATCATAAAAGTCCTCATCAACTTCATCTATATCATAGACTTCATTGTGAAACTCAGGGATGCTTTCGTCTAAAGACGTATTAGGTTGACCTTGTACTATTTTTGATTGGGATTCACTGTCTGAAAAGATATTTAAAAGCCAGTTTAGCATAATTCCCACCTCAATCTTTATGTTATTTATAGTACTATTCCCATATTTTTAACCAAATATTCTTGCTAAAGTAGGATTTGTTTATTACATCTTATTATCTAGGCTGGATGGTTATGCTAGATTTATAAAAAAACCTCTTTGAGTTATGAAGAAACTCAAAGAGGTTTTTCTAGTTGAAATAATTTTTTATGCCATTAAACATTCCTTCAGCAGCACGTTGACGATTAGAAGAACTACTTAAAATAGAAGAATCATAAAAGTTATCGATGAAACCAAGTTCTAGTAAGGCGCTAGGTATTTTAGTTTCGCGAATAACATGGAAGTTTCCTTCTGCAACTCTACGATATCTTGTGTTTAGTTTATCTACCACTGCATCTTGAAGTGAGTATGCTAGGTCTAAGCTGTTGAGGGCCTGATATTTTCCATACCAGAAAGTCTCTGTACCGCTTGTGACTTTATTGAATTTGTTTGCATGCACACTGATAAATATATCAGCGTTAGAACTATTAGCAATTGCGGCTCTTTCCTGTAGCTCTAAAAACACATCAGTACTTCTTGTCATAATGACTATTGCCCCTGCATCTTCTAATAGTTTTTTTGTTCTCAGAGACACATCTAAGACTAATTCTTTCTCAATTATATTAATACCTATTGCTCCTGGATCCTTTCCTCCATGTCCTGGATCCAAAATAATAACTTGTCCATTCAGAGGACCGACATTTGGATTTGTAGAAATATACTTGATTTTAACTGAATCAGATGGTACATAACCAACGGCTCCATCATAAGAAACCTTAAGCCAGTTTATGTTATTACGAGATAGGACTTCAACATATGTGTTTTTCGACAGATTCAGAATTTTTTTATAATCACTGCCTGGACCGGTTCTAAAGGTAACAGCATCTGACTCTATTGTACCTATCATCATAGGATCTGGTAAAACTTTGTTGTTATTAGCGTATTGTAACTGCATTTTTGTACGTTCTGTTATTTCCTTATTAAGATGTGGGCTGTTTAGTATTGTTTTGTAACGATCTTTGGCCACAGAATAAGAACGTTTCTGTTGTTGACCTGTTGCCCAGTCTAATAAAAGCTGAGAACTGCTATTAATTCCTTTAATAAAGCGGTCATCTGTCGGATAAATGACATTCCCTAATATAAATAGCTGATGCTTACCAGAAGCTGTATTAATAGAGTTTGCTTGATTGATAAGACTATTAGCAGAAGGTATTTTCTGACTTTTTCTAGCGTATTTTAGTTTAAACTCTGTTTCTTCTATTGTAGATTGTTTTATTTCTGGTGTAGAAAGGATACGTCCATAACGGTCTTTCGCTGTTTCGTAGTTCCCCTTTTGGTGCTGGGTAGTTGCCCATCGTAATAAGGATTGAGCACTAGTGTTTAATCCTTCTTTAAAACGAGTATCCTTTGGATAAAAGATAAGTCCTTCGATAAATGTTTCTAATTGTTTTGATGCACTTGAATGATTATCAGCAAGTTTATACAACTCATTTGCGGTTGGAAATACTTCTTTGTTTTCAGCATATTTAAGTTTTAAGGATGCTTCCTGCTTAATCCCTTCTGCAATTGGTGAGATGGCTAATAATGTCTCATAGCGGTTTATAGCAGTAGCATATTCTTTTTGTTCATGTTTACTACTAGCCCATGTTAGTAGTGCTTGAGCACTTTTGTTTATTCCTTCTTTTATTTTTTTACTGTCATTATGAAGAAGGAAGCCATCTAGAAAAGCATTTAATTGTCCAGATGCAGTAGGTTCTTTCATTGCTAGTGTATAATACTCATTTGCTGAGGGGATTTTTTTGTTGTTTAAAGCAAATCCCTGCTGTAATTCTACATTATATTTAAAGGATGAAGTTATTTCAGGTACTGATAAAATGATTGAATAGCGATCCCTTGCAATGTCAAAACTTCCCTTTTGATGCTGAGTCGTAGTCCATTTCAGCAATAGTTCAGCACTTGTTTTAATACCAGTTTTAAATCTGGAATCGCTTGGATAAAAACGATAGCCTTCAAGATATAAATTTAGCTTACCAGAAGCGGTGGTATCTTTTATTGCTGCTTGATAAATACTATTTGCCGATCTTTTGCCAATTTTAGCATCAGCAAGCCGAGCCTCCACATCTTTCTTTAAACTAGATGAAATGGCTGACTCAACAAGAATCATGTCATAGCGTACAATAGCTTTTTCATACTCGCCTTGATCGTGCTTAGACTTAGCCCAATCAAATAGTGATTGTGCACTTGATTGAAGGCCCTTTTGAAAACGAGCATCTTCAGGATACCAGCTAAGACCTTCTACATAGCTTTCAAAAATGCCGGATACAGTTGTAAGAGAAGTAGCTTTTTTATACAGACTATCTGCTGTTGGTACAGCTTTCCTTGCTTCTGCATATGCAAGATGTTTTTCTGTTATTTTTTTAATTGTTTCATTAATACTTGGTGTCCGAATAATCCGTGTATAGCGGTCAATAGCCGTTGCATAATTTCCTTTGTTATGCTGATTTCTTGCCCAGCTTAAAAGGCCGTCAGCACTTGATTGAATTCCATTTAGGAATCTAGTATCCTTTGGATACAATTCATATCCTTTTAGAAAAAGATCAAGTTTACCAGATGCACTTGTTTCCTTTTGAGCTAAAGTAAACAAAGAATCAGCTGATTGAGTACCATTAGCAGCAAGCTTCATTTGATTTTTAACTTCTTCTTTTAACTCTTCATCAATGTCCGGCACACTAAGAATTAATTCATAACGTTCTGCAGCAAGATCGTATTGGCTTTGATTATGTTTATTCTTCGCCCAATTAAATAAAGATTCAGCACTTTCCTGAAGACCTGATTGGAAACGTGGATCATGTGGATACCAACTATAGGCATCTACGAAACTTGTAAAAATAGACGAGACAAATGCTTGTTGCATAGCAATTTTATAAAGATCGTTAGCAGTTGGCACCAACTTCTTTTCATGCGCATATTTTACATGCTGATCTACTGAGGTGCGAAATGCTGATGATAAATTTGGTGCCTCTAGTATTGCTTGATACCGATCCGCAGCAAGAGTGAACTCTCCCTGATTATGTTTTCCTCTTGCCCAACTTAACAGATTAACAGCACTATCTTGTAGTCCATTTACAAATCTACTGTCATTTGGGTAGGCTTTGTAGGCATCAATATATGCGTTAAGAAGACTGGAAGCACTTGTTTGAGAACTGGCATATTCATACCATTCATCAGCTGTTTCTATTTTAAACTGCTGTTCTTCCTGTGCTTCAATTTCATCAATATTCGTGACCTTTTGACCGGGTCCTTCTTCGTTAGCCATAACAGGTAAAGTAGGAAGAAGGAAGATAATTATACTAACAATGAAAACTAATTTCTTCATGATCTCACCTTTCTAAAATCTATTAAAAACACTCCCTAACTACTATAAACTATGAATGAAAATTTGAAAATACTAGAAAATCTATATCCTGATTATAGGTTTAATGTAGTAGGTCCTAAATAGGATAAATTGTCATATTATCCCCTGTCTTTCTACCTTATTGATCATCCCGTTATTTTCGAATAAAATATAAATTAATAGGTTAAAAGGGTTTACACATTTTTCTATTATGGATTTATGGAGGATTTTGATGCTAAATAATTATGAAAACTATCGAATTAATTATTACATGCTTAAAAACTTTAGGTTCCCACAGTCGGAAGCTCCTTTTTTATTAACTGTTATGAAAGAGAACGTAAAATTTGAATTTCTAATTAGATTAAAGCAGGAAAGTGAAAAAGCGATTGTTTTCGGATCTGGTGCATATGATGCTACTTCAGATCTCGAACCTCCAATTTTTCAAAGGCATAAATGGGTCAAACACTTCAAAGAAAACCTTATTTATTACAATGATCCAACTCTGTACCATGGTCAGATAAATATGGGGTGGGGATTTGGCTTTGAAGATAGGTTTTATTTAGAGGAAATAGCTGATATCTTAGGAATACTACTAGATAAGGCGTCGATAAAGAGAACGAAAACTCTCTTTTATGGAAGCTCAGCAGGCGGTTATATGTCACTGTTATTAGGTGGTTTATTAAAAGATTCTAAAGTATTGGTTAACAATCCACAGACAATTGTTTGGAATTACTACGATCGACATGTAAATGCAATGTTCAGCAGTGCCCATCATACTTTAACGAGGGATGAAATTATTGAACGTTATGCATATCGATTAAGTAGTATTGAGTTTTATAGGAAAATAAACTATATTCCCGAAGTCATATATCTACAGAATGTTGCAAGTGAAAGAGATCTTACTCATCACCTTAATCCATTTATTACAGGACTGGAACAATTAGATGAACATTTATTTACAAATAACATTACAATTCGTCTATATTCTGATAAAAAGTCTGGACATAGTCCACTCAACTTAGAAAAAACAGTTGCAAATATAAATGAGGTTGTTCAGACATTATAAAGTAAATGCAGCTTATAATTCTAAAGTCTTTCAATTATTTGAGGGACTTATTTTTGTTTTATATAAATAATAAATAAGCAATTTAATAAGGTTTTTTATATGATCTATAGGAGAAAATAACGATACAGACGTAACTCGGTATAGTAGTCAATATTTGTCTAATAACATTGGAAAGTTTTAAACAGATGTGGTAAAGTAAAGTGTCTCAAAATTCGACAACAATGCGATGCGAAAATTATTAAAAACTTTACCTAATAGTAATTAATACAGGCGGTGTCATGTGAATTTATGCAAAAATATTTATTAGAAATGCTTAAAAGAAAAGACTTGTTGATATATTTAGTTAAATCAGGCTTAAAAGCTGAGAATCGCAATAGTTATCTTGGTTATTTTTGGTGGTTATTAGATCCGTTATTAAACGTTGTGGTCTATTATTTCCTTGTGGTTGTTATTCTGGGACGTGGTGGAGAAGATTATCCGGTTTATTTAGTTATTGGTCTTGTAGTTTGGAGATGGATGAATACTACTGTAACTACTTCTGCGAGATCGATTAAGAAATATGCTTCTATTATTAATCAAGTGTATTTACCTAAATCGGTTTTCCCATTAACTGCTGCTTCAACCCAATTATTTAATTTCATTTTTGGACTAGTTGTAGTTGCAATCTTTTTAGTACTTTTTGGAGTCATTCCGGGTTGGCAAATCGTGTATTTACCAATTATTGTTTTGATTACTTTGATGATGTTACTAGCTGTTAGCTTATTCATTGCGTATATTTGTATTTTTATTAGAGATATTGATAATATTCTATCCCATATTATGAGACTGTTTTTTTATGCATCTCCAATTATTTGGGAAGGAAGTCGACTTCCGTCGCAATATGATTGGGTTGTAGCAATAAATCCAGTTGCCATTCTTTTAAATGCGTATCGCGATGTATTAATGTATCATACAAGTCCACAATTTTCCGGATTATTGATTATTGCTGTATTGTCCATTTTGGCAATCGGTGCAATGTTATACTACTATAGCAAAAACGAACATAAAATTATCAAGGCATTATAAAAGAGGTTATTTATATGACATTAACTTTGAACAGTAAAGGGAAGGCTTCGAGCATTACAGATGAAATCATAATAAAAGCAGATAACCTTGGCGTTTCCTTTAATTCTGCATATCAAAAAGATGATTATAAATCTCATGCTATTAATTTTTTGAAAAAGAAAAAAAACCAAACGAACAAAAAAACGAGTGATATTGTTTGGCCCCTACGTAATATTGAATTTAAAGGTTATAAAGGTGAAGTATTAGGTATCATAGGCTCAAATGGTTCTGGTAAGACTACTTTATGCAAACTAATCTCAGGGATTTTAGAACCAGATGAGGGTAAAATTAGTGTTGATGGTAAAGTAACAGCATTGTTCTCATTAGGTATGGGCTTTAATAAAGAATTAACAGGTCGGGAAAATGTTTATTTAAATGGAATGATGCTAGGGATTGACAAGAAAAAAATCCGCAGTTTTATTGACGATATTCATGAATTCTCGGGAATCGGCGAGTTTTTTGAGCAGCCAATGAAATATTATTCCAGTGGAATGAAAGCAAGATTAGGTTTTAGTGTAGCTGCTCATTTGGAGCCGGAGGTATTAATCTTAGATGAAGCTTTAAACACCGGTGACAGTGAATTTAGTAACAAAGCTGCAGAAAAGATAAAAGAGCTTGTTAAAAAAGCTAAAATGGTCATACTCGTAACACATAGCCTGCGATATGCAGAGGAAAACTGTGATCGATTAATATGGCTGGAAAAAGGTGTTATTAAAAATATAGGAGATCCTAAAACGATTATCCAGGAGTACAAGGGAACAATCCCTCCTAGAAAACCTAAGAAACGACTGGATCTCAAAAAAACAGATGCACGTATTAAAGATAACCTTGTAGTAAAAGCAGAGAATATTAGCGTTTCCTATCGATTAAAGAAGGAAACGTTTTGGGCATTAAAGGATGTTAGCTTTGAAATTAATGAGGGAGAAATTATCGGCATTATCGGGCATAATGGGGCAGGAAAAAGTACTTTATGTAAAGTGCTCACAAATATTTTAGAGCCTGAAAAAGGTGATATCGATATAAAAGGTGAGACATCTGCCTTATTAGGATATGGTACTGGCTTTAACTCCCAATTATCCGGTGTAGATAATATCTTCTTAAATGGAATGCTGCTTGGGATGCCGTTGAAGAATGTAAAGGAAAATGCGCCGGAGATTATCGAGTTTTCTGAGCTTGGCAAAAAGATTAATCAACCAGTTAAACAATACTCTAGTGGTATGAGAGCTAGATTAGGTTTTAGTATTGCAGCTACGTTACAGCCGGACATTTTTATTATTGATGAAGCTTTATCTACAGGAGACATAGCCTTTCAGCAAAAAGCTTCGGAAAAGATTCAAAGCATGATAGAAAGTGCAAAAGCTGTCATTATTGTTTCTCATAGTATGAGCTTTGTTCAAACAGTTTGTACTCGAGCAATATGGTTTGAAAGAGGACAAATTGTCTATGATGGAGATCCAAAAGAAGCTGTTAAATTATATCAACAGAGAGTAAAAGAGAAGCAGCAAAAGCTCAAAAAATAAGTAGGTGTAAAGCATGAGGAGCAGGATAAAACGAGGAGTTGTGAACATCCTTGAACTAACTATATATAATGTGTTTAATGCTAAGCACAGGCGTTATGTGAAAAATCTTCTCTCTCAAAAGCAAAAGCAACGAATTAAACAATTTTTTAAGTCTGGAAAAAAACAAAGTAAATTTACTGAAATTGAGCAAGTAAAATACAGACTTAGAAATTTGGGCTTTACAGAACCTGCACTTGCAGATCTTGAGAGGATTTATCAACAAAGTCAGGACCCTGATGTAAAGAAGATAGCAGCATGGGAAATGGCCTTATGGTATGCAAACCTTCAAACGGAAGCTGGAGCTAAAAAATGTCTTGAATATTTGCCGCGTGTTTCCGATGAAGAAAAGGACGACGAAAAGCTACGGCAAATTGCTATTTTAAAGGCAGAATGCTTGGAAACTATAGGGAGAAAAGATGAGGCGAAACATCTTATTTTGAGCACCATTGAAAATGGTGTACACCCTGATCTCTTTCTCGCGGCTGCCAATACAGAAGAGTCAATTTCAGAACGTCTTACTTGGATTAATAAAGTGTTTGACTTCCATAAATTAAATAAGGTGCATTTAGAATCGAATGATTCAGATGCATATGACAGACTTAACTCAAGGGTTAAGGAGAAAGCTGATTCATCCAAGGCGAAAATAACCGTTATTATTCCTGTGTTTAACGCTGAAGATGTTATTGAGACCTCTCTTCAATCCATTCTAACCCAAACCTGGACGAATTTAGAAGTTATTGTTGTGGACGACTGTAGTTCAGATCGAACAGTAGAACTTATTGAGAAGGTAAGAGAACAAGATTCAAGGGTTAAGTTTATACAAGCAGAAAAAAATGGTGGAGCCTACGTAGCGCGTAATTTAGCTCTTAAAGCTGCAACAGGTGATTTTGTTACCATTAACGATGCTGATGACTGGTCACACCCTGAGAAATTAGAGAAGCAAGCTATTCATTTACTAGGTAACCCTTCTATCATTGGAAATACCTCTCAGCAAGCTCGTGCAACTGAAAATCTAAAGTTTTACCGAAGAGGGAAGCCAGGCTTATATATCTTTAGTAATATGTCTTCTTTTATGTTTAAAAGAGAACAAGTGATGGCAAAGATTGGCTATTGGGACTGTGTAAGATTTGGTGGAGATTCTGAATATATAAAACGAATTAGAACTGTTTTTGGAGAAAATAGTATTGTTGAATTACCAACAGGTCCTCTTTCATTCCAAAGGCAATCAGAGTCTTCGTTAACAGGAAATTCATCATTTGGTTTCCCTGGCTTCTTTATGGGAGCAAGAAGAGAGTATTTAGAAGCCCAAAAGTACTACCATGCTAAGGCTGATAGTTTATATTATGACTTCCCATTAGAAAAGCGTCCTTTTCCTATTCCTGAACCGATGACACCAGGTAGAATAAAAGGTGCTAGACATTTTGACGTCATCATCGTATCTGACTATAGATTGAACGGTGGGAGTACTTTATCCAATATAGAAGAAATAAAGGCTCAAAAAAAACTTGGTTTAAAAACAGGGATTATTCAATTAGAACGATATGATTTCACACCACCAAATAAACCTATCAACTCAAAAGTGAGAGATCTGATAGATGGAGATAAGGTTCAATTAATCGTATATGGTGAACAAGTTACATGTGACTTGTTAATTGTTAGATACCCGCCAATACTTCAGGAACATCAAAGGTATGTACCATCGGTTGATGCCAAACATATCCGATTGATTGTTAACCAGACTCCTATGAGTAATTATGGCGAAAGTGGAGTTCTTAGGTTTGATATAGAAACAGCAAATAATCGCTTAAAAGACTATTTCGGAAAAGAGGCTATTTGGTATCCGATTGGTCCACTAGTTAGAAGTGCTTTAACAGGTCGTCATAAAGAGCAAATGAATAAAATACATTTATCTGATGACAATTGGGCCAATATTATCAACTTAGAAGAATGGCAGCGAAACAGGCCATTAGATGATCAGGGTCGTGTGATTACGATTGGAAGACATTCTAGAGATCAGGATGTTAAATGGCCAGAAAATAAAAATGAATTACTGTCTGTTTATCCGGATTCTAGCAAGTATCAAGTGAAAATCCTAGGAGGAGCGAAAACTCCTGAAAAAATACTTGGGAATTTACCTAGTAATTGGAAGGTTTTTGAGTTTGGGGAAATATCACCAAAAGAGTTTCTTGAACAATTGGATGTTTTTGTATACTATACTCATTCTAATTGGATCGAATCCTTTGGTCGGGTTATATTAGAGGCAATGGCAGCCGGAGTACCAGTTATTTTACCAAATGTTTATCAGGAATTATTTGGGGATGCAGCACTATACGCTGAACCTGTATATGTAAAAGAAACCATTGAAAAACTTATGGAAGATAATGGATTATATCATGATCAGATTCAAAAAGGTTTTGCATATGTGAGGGAGCATTTCAGTTACCATACACATGAAGTAAGGATAAAAGAATTACTATCGAAGTAAAGGAAAATCAAAATTTGAGGCTGGCCACCAGTCGACAAATTTTGATTTTTTTTATGTGGATTAATCATTATCAATACGTAGAATAATAGTGATTTATGTCGGTTTAAATCAAATTTTTGATAAATTTTCTAAAAAAAGAAATGAAATACCATTTAAAAATTGTAATTTTATAGTATATTAGTTTATGGGAATTAGTTAAAAATTAATATAGAAAGGTGAGGGCATGAAAAAACTAATATATGTACTATCTGCCACAACTCTGGCATTTCCTTCTCCTATTGTTAAAGCAGTAAGTGATGAGTCAATAAAGATTGAGACAAAGGCAACTGTTAACGAGGAAGAAAACCTGCAGTTAAATCAAGAAGAGCCTGAACAGCAGAATCAGGAGGCTTCGGAGGAAACTGCTCCTATAGAAGAGGAAGTACAGGATGAACCTCAGCCAAAGGAAGAAGTTACACCTGATGAAGAAACCTTAGATAATACTGAAACAAAAGAAGAAGTTGACAAGATCGAAGATGAGGTCAATGATCAAGAAACTGAGCACATAGAGATAGAGACAGAAGAAGATCAAGTCAAAGAGGTAGAACCTAAGAATGAATCCTTAAACGAAGAACTAAAATCGGACGAACAAGACGAGGAGTCTGAAAGTCAGGAGAAAATGACTTTATTTAAAACTCAAGCTGCAGCTCCAAATTCAGCCGACGAGTGGTATACTTTTGCTTCATCTCAAACAACTGCTTCAGGGCTTTTAGAGGCTTATATTGATGCCTATAATGCTTATCCAAACGACAGTAGATTTGTGAAAGGTGTTCAGGAGAGTGCTCTTAATCTATTAAACTGGACAAGAGGTAAGCATAATCAAAAAGATTTTGCTCTCGCTATTGATCGATATCAGGCAATACTTAATGCACCAGCATTATCATCAGCTTTTCGTGCATCAGTTGATAAGCATTTAAAATTTGCCAATGAAAAGAAGTTGGTACCTACTGCAAACGATCTTTATCATGCTGCTAAGCAACAAGCATATGTCTCTTCTATTTTTACAAGTTTCGTAGAGGCTTATGGCTGGTATCCATATGATCCACGATTCCAATTAGGTCTTCAGGAAAGTGCTGAATCTTTATTTAATTGGGCGAAGAATAAACATAATCAGGGTCAATATGAGATTGCTGCAGATCGTTATGAATTAATTCTTAGTGTGTCAGGTATTAATGAAAAGCTAAAGAGTGAAGTCGAAAAGTATTTAAAGCTAGCTGAGAAAGGCACTCAATCAGCAGATTCTTTGTTTGCATTAGCTCAAAAGGAAACAAGTGCATCTGGAAAACTTGATCTTTTTCTAAAAGGATATGAATCATATCCAGAGGATACTAGATTCCTAGATGGGATACAATCCAGTGCAGAAGGTCTGTTAAGCTGGGCAAGAGGTCAGCATAACAAAGGAAATTATGCAACGGCTATTGATCGCTATACACGAATTATTCAGACACCAAGTATTAAAGAAACAATTAGAGAAATAACGGAAAAACATCTTGCATATGCAGAAGCAAAGAAAGCAGTACCAACAGCAGATAGTCTGTATAAAAAGGCTACTTCTCTTACAACGGTATCCGGCATTTTTGAAAGCTATGTTGAAGGTTTTAGCTGGTATCCTGAAGATGCGCGTTTTCAAAAGGGCCTTCAATCAAGTGCACAATCACTTTTCGATTGGGCTAAAGCCAAGCACGATCAAGGCGAGTATGAAAAGGCTATTGTACGCTATGACATGATTCTTGCTGAGTCAGCCATTTCATCTAGCTTAAAGAATGATGTGGAGGCTCGACTGGCTGATGCTAAAATCGGCAAAAGATCAGCAGATATTATTTATCAAGCGGCAGTAAAGGATACTACTGCTTCGGGTAAGCTGAATTTATATCTTGAAGGATATAAATTTTATCCGAATGATTCAAGATTTGTGAAGGGCCTGAATTCAAGTGTCGACAACTTATATAGTTGGACAATTTCAAAACATAATCAAGGGCAGTATGACATTGCAGAGGGTCGTTATGCATTATTATTAACTGTTCCAACACTCTCAAACAGTTTGAAAGAAAAAATATCGATTCAATTACCATTTGCTAAGGAAAATAAGAAAGTACCTAATGCAGAAGGCTTTTACGCTTTAGCTATGAGTGAGTCAACTGCATCAGGTCAATTAGCGAGACTTGTAGATGGCTACACACTTTATCCAGGTAACAATCTATTAGTTGAAGCAATCAATACAAGTGCTCGTTCATTATTAGAATGGGCAAGTACTAAGCATGAAGCTGGAGATTTTCAAACAGCTAAGGATCGATATGAAGTTATTTTAGCAACACCTGGAATTACGGAATTTATCAAAAAAGAAGCAACCTTAAAGTTAGAGCTAGCAAATCAGAATAAGACCTTCCAAACAGCTGATGATTTATATAATAAAGCAATCAGCGAAACAAGTGCTTCTAAACTTCTTGAAGCATTTATCATTGGGTATACATTTTACCCTCAAGATAGTCGTTTCAAAGAAGGTATTAACTCAAGCGCAGAAGCTCTATTAAATTGGACAATTAAGCAACATGAAAATGGACAATATTCAACAGCTGTTGATCGATATGAAAGAATACTCGCTGCACCTGAGGTGAACGAACTAATTCGTTATGAGGCTGAGGTAAGAAGAAGCTATGCAGTAAAAGAGCAAAAAGCTATTTCGGCTGATCAGCTTTACAGTCAAGCAGTTAGTGATACAACAGCTTCTGGTAAATTGGATCTATTCGTTAAGGGATATATTTTATATCCGGAAGATGAAAGATTTTTAATTGGTGTAAACTCAAGTGCATTATCACTATTAGAATGGGCGAGAAATAAGCATGAATCAAGAGATTTTAATACAGCAATTCAGAGATATAATGTCATTTTAAGCTCTCCGGGGATTTCAGATAGTTTAAAGAATATTACTCAAAGGCTTTTGGATTCAGCTGTAGCGAACGAATTACCTAAGGGTGAGTATATTACAAAAAAAACGTATGACGTTTCTCTTGATGAAGCCATTTCGATTCAAGCAAACTTAGATATTCCGCCACAAACGGATAAATATCGTAATGCTCCGGCATATGTTCATAGCTCGTTTTTATCTAGTGTTACTTGGGCAACAACAAGTACGAGCAATAATTTAAGAAAAACTCCAAGTCTAAAAGGAGAAATTTCTGTTAATGTCGGTAAAGGGGTAGCCTTTGAATTCCTTGGAACTGTGACAGGTGAAACATGGAATGGTAGTAATATATGGTATAAAATAAAGTATAAAAATGAAATACTGTATATCCATGGAAACCTAGCTTCTGGAACAGGAAATGTCTCACAATCTACTAATGTTTATGAGAGCACAAGTTCAAAAGCTCATATTTTTAGTACAAGCAAAAAAGGCTCCGAACTAAAAATTCTTGATAAACTATCAGGATCAAGTTGGAATGGCAGCAGTGTTTGGTATGAAGTTAGTTTAGGAGATTGGCGAAATGCTAAACAATCTGACTATGCTCCTTATATTGATCCAAGTAATAATGATATTTTCCAACACTTGGTCTTAACTAGCAGTGCAGGAGTATCTGCATCTCAATTAAATAAATTATTAGCTGGCAAGGGAACACTTGATGGTACTGGTGAGTTATTTATTGAAGCAGGATTAATGCATTCAGTAAATGAGATCTATTTATTATCTCATGCACTATTGGAGACTGGGCACGGCACTTCACCTTTATCAAAAGGAATAGAAGTTGGAGAGAATAGTAAGGGAGAGCCGGAAGTGGTTACTGCCTCCAACAAAAGCAAACTTACTAATATTAAAACAACGTATAATATGTTTGGTATCGGTGCAGTAGATAGTGATCCAGATCGAAAAGGTGCAATTAGAGCTTACAAAGAAAAGTGGTATACTCCTAAAGCGGCAATACTAGGAGGAGCAAAATTCATTGGTGAAGGTTATATTCATAATAAGTATAACCAAAATACACTTTATAAAATGAGATGGAATCCTGCTAACCCAGGGTATCCACAATATGCGACTGATATGGGATGGGCAGTAAAACAGCTACCGAATATCAAAAGTTTATACGAACAATTAGAAGATCCAATCCTTCATTTTGATGTGGTAAGCTACAAATAAGATAATTGGATTGAATAAAGCCTAGGCGGATATGCCTAGGCTTTATTTTGAGGTAGTTGATTAGTACTATATAATACATATGGTTTTTCCTTTCAAAACTTTAATTTTTTTTTTTCCTATGGTATGCTAGTGCTTGTGTTCTGTGCATGATAGTTATACTAAGTTATGTTTTTCAACCTCTAAACAACTAGAATTTCAAAATATTATGTGAATTTTAGTAAATAGGAGCTGTTCATAATGACGACTAATAAAATTGGAGTTGTTGATCAATATTGGAAAAAAAGATCTTTGATGATGTACTATAAGTATATTGATTTCATGGTTCAGGCTTTTGCAGCTGATGCAAAGAGTTTGATTGATATTGGAACGGCTGATACACAATATATTGAAAACTTTGATTGGATACCTAATAAATATGCGTTAGATATAAAGAATCCATATGGTTCTGCAGCTGTAAAATCTATAGAAATTGATTTTTTAGACTATCAACCAGAGGAAAAGTTTGACTTTGTCACATGCTTACAAGTATTAGAGCACATACCTAATGTAGAAGAATTCGCAAAGAAACTGTTGAAGATATCGAATAGAGTATTGATATCTGTTCCCTATATGTGGCCTGAAGGATCTGAAGATGAACATATCCACGACCCGATTGATTTACAAAAGGTAAATACATGGATGGGAAGGGAACCTTCTTATTATATTATAGTAGAAGAGCCGTTGAGAAATACTAAAATAGGTAAAAGTAAACGTTTAATATGTTACTATCAAAATGAAGAAATTAGTTTTGGAAAAGCATTAAATAATGTAGAAAAATTCAACAGGAGTACAGATATGCAAATAAAAGATAAGACAACAACAGAATTTTTAATAAATCCGGCAATAGAAGATAAATTACAGATGTTTATGGATAAACAGGAAGATCTCATTGGTTTAATGGCTATGGAAATGAGAGTCATGAAGCTAGAGAAAGAAGTAGAAACAAAAAAAAGAAATAATAGTATTGTGAAAAGTAAAATTAGCCAATATGAAAATCAATTGAATGATATTAAGAATAAAATCAGTATTGCGACAAAAAGTCAAAATTATTATCAAAAAGAGTATAACAAAATCCTCAAAAGTAGTTCTTGGAGATTAACATCACCTGTAAGAAAGCTTGGGCAACTACTTAAATCTAAATGAAATTTACTAGGCTAATGTACTTTACATATGATAAATCAACTAAGAACGTGTTTTAAAGGAGGATTCATCCATTGAAAGACATGGAAAATGATCAAACAAGAGCAGGATTAACAGACACAAAAAAGCTATTGGGAGAGTTACAAACGAAATATGAAGAATTAGAAAAATCACTAGCGGAAGAAACTGCACTGGAAAATCTTCTTTCTGAGAAAATAGAGACTTTAGAATTCAAAATTATGAATTCACAAGATCGATTTAAGCAAGAAAGAAATAAAATGAACAAAGTGAAAAATAATTATGAGAAAAAAATAAAAAGCAGATCATGGAAAATCACTCTTCCTATAAGAAAGGTTAAGGACCTTTATCGCGGCATATTTAAATCTCAGCCTAATAATTTTAAGAGAAATACCAAAAAGGATACCTTCCAACAGGTTAAAATTGGACATTATGAAGATGTAAGAACGCTAGATAAGAAACTTTGGGGCGGCTTTTCCACATATGCCCTAGATGAGCTTTACAAAATAAAGGAATCAAGCTCAGCACCAGTTAATGAAAGAGTGAAGGCTGCCAGAGCCATTGTACGATATGATTATGATAATGGTGACTTCGAAAAAGCATTAGAGGGTATTCAATTTATTAACGAAACAAAGAAATACAAGAAGCCTAATGTTGACAGAGTTATTCCTGAAATAAAAGTTCTGAAAAAGGTAGGACAAGCTGCTAAGGCAAAGGAAATCCTTTGGGATACAATAGATGCTGTAGGTCTTGAATCAGAACTTTGTTTAGCAATGGCTCATATTCATGATGATCGTCAGGAAAGATTAAATTGGTATAATTTAATTTACGATAAATTTGGATTTGCTCGTGTTGAAAGAAAAGATCCATCAAAACCTATTTCAATTGAAAACCTTTGGAATCCAGATGCGGATGCAAGCTATGATAAGGAACTAGAGAAATATAAAGTTTCTGTTATAATCCCTGCTTATAATGCAGCAGATTCCATACACATAGCACTAGATTGTTTATTAGCTCAAACTCATAAGAATCTGGAAATCGTCATTGTTGATGATTGCAGTCCTGATAACACGGAAGAAGTTGTATCAAAATATATCGAAAAAGATCAACGTATTAAGTATATTAAAAAGGAAGTAAATGAGGGAGCGTATGCTGCGAGAAATACGGCTTTGAATTATGTCACAGGTGATTATATCACTATACATGATGGTGATGACTGGTCTCATTTCCAAAAAATCGAAGTCCAATTGAAGGCTATCTTGAAAAATCCAAATACTGTTGGTTCTGTTTCATACTTAATCAGAGCATTTGAGGATATTTCACCAGTAAATGCTGGTTCTTTGCTAAGTATTAAATTCCTTATGATGAACTCTTCTTCGTTATTACTTGATAAAAAGGTATTTTCAGTGCTAGGTGGATGGGATAGTGTTCGAGTTGCTGGAGATACTGAGTTTATATGGCGAGTCGAAAGCCTATATGGAAAAGATAGCATTGTAAAAGTAGAGCCGAAAGTGCCTCTTTCTTTAGCCTTATCTAATTCAACCTCCTTAACTGGAATGAGTACGACAAATGTAAAAACTATTATGTATGGTTTAAGAAGAACCTATAGAGAATCTTTTCAATGGTGGCATGACAAAGTTGAAAGTAAAGCAGAGTTTCATTTAGATCCTATTAAAAGAGAAAGAAAATTTCCATGCCCTGTTCCAAATATGTTAAAAAGGCCCGACAATAGGGACTATGACATTGTCTTTATCAGTGATTTTACTGCTTCATTGAAAGATCAAAAATTGTATTCACATATTCAAAATGCTGTACAATCCGGAAAGAAAATTGCCTTTTTTCATTACCCATATTATTTAAGTAATCCAACTGAAGCTTTAGCGGATGATGTGTATCAAGCAGCTAGTGAGTACCAAATTGATTTGTTAGTTAAAAATGAGGAAGTAAACACTAAGATTGCTATTGTTGGAAGTGCATATGTGCTAGACTATGCTTTAGACAGTGCACCAATCATTCATGCCGAAACAGCATATGTCATGATGGATGATGCTAATAATAAACCAGAAAATGCACATACAAAAGAAGATAATCTACGAAGTGTATTTGGAATGGAAACAAATTGGATTACCTTACATGACTTAGAAAATGTTTTATTAACCAAGAAAGAATTAGAAACAGTATAGAAATAAAAAATAAAAAAAGAGACGTATTCTTTCAGCTATTAATCAGCTTAAAGATTGCGTGTCTTTTTCTATTAATTAGATTTACAACAAGAACGTTAACGCTATATAGAGATGCGGTGGTTTTATGTTACAAGATTCTCCTCTTATATCAGTTATTACACCATCTTATAATTCATCAAAATTCATTTCTAATACAATCGAGAGTGTCATGAACCAAACATATACAAATTGGGAAATGATTATTGTAGATGATTGTTCAACTGATCATACTAGAGAGCTTCTAACGGCTTATGCTCAAAAAGATGAAAGAATCCATGTGATTTTTTTGAAGCAAAATAGCGGAGCTGGAGCTGCTAGAAATAAAGCATTAGAAGCTGCGACAGGCAGGTTTATAACATTTCTTGATAGTGACGATCTTTGGGTTCCCGAAAAACTAGAGACACAACTTCAATTTATGCTTGATCGTAACATTGCTTTCTCCTTCACAGAGTACGAGTTAATGAATGAAGAAGGAGAAAGGCTAAATAAGACAATACATGTACCTGAAAAGATTGATTATCACGGTCTGCTAAAAAACACCATTATCGGTTGTTTAACAGTAATGATTGATCGAGAAAAAACAGGTGATTTTAGAATGATGAATATAAAGAGCCGGCAGGACTTTGTATTATGGTTAGCGATTTTGAAAAAAGGGTTCACTGCCTATGGACTCCAAAAGACCCTCTCAATTTATCGAATCGTAAAGGGCTCTATTTCAAGCAATAAACTGAATACAGCAAAGAAAAATTGGTACGTTTTTAGAAAAATAGAAAAGCTTAGTTTTCCATATGCTTTATGGTGTTTTATTCATTATGCATTTTACGCGGTTAAGAAGAGAATATAGGTGAAAAAATATGAGGAAACATATCCATGTTCTAATTGCAACGGGAAAATGGGATCAAGATAACTTAAGGTATAGACGGCATCGCTTTGCAGAATTTTTGCAACGTCACCCAGATACAAAAGAAGTGATATGGGTTTGTCCAACATCAGATAAACAAACCGGACAATTTCAAAAACTTGCCAATGGTATTGTTCAATACACCGTTCAAGATATCCATCCACATAAGATCTTTCGTTTCGGCAGATACTTTGATTCCTTTTATAAAACAAAGCTTGCTAAGCTGAGAGAGTACTTAAATTCTAATATGAATGATCACTTGAATCTCTGGTTTACGTTTCCGGGTTTTCCGGCCATGTTAGACCTTGTAAAGTGGGATAAAACTACATATGATTGCAGTGATTTGTGGGCTTCCTCCATTACAGGAAACCATAATATGGTTTTAAAGCTTAGAGAAAAAAGTATCGCCAGTGCTGAAAGAAGAATCGTTACTTTATGTAACAATATTATCTGTACATCAGATTATTTGCACGATAACTTAATTAAAAGGTATCAAGTGAAAAAGCTTATCCATGTGCTAGAAAACGGGGTTGAATATCATCTCTTTAACCAAGCTCTTGAATCTGAAAAGAAGGTTAAAATGAATGGCCAACCAACTCTGGGCTTTATAGGTGGAATAAAACCAAAACTAGATTTCCATCTCCTTAGGCAAGTCATGGAGCTTAGGGAAGACTGGAAACTTCTATTAGTTGGTCCTGATGGAACGAATATGAATACTGAGTTTAAAGACCTATTGAGTTTACCTAATGTGACATATACAGGAAAAGTATCTCCTCAAGAAGTTCCAATCTATATGGGTAAAATTGACATAGGTATCCTTCCATATAAGGCTTCTGAATACAATAATGCAGTTTTTCCTTTGAAGCTGTTTGAATATTTAGCTGCTGAAAAGCCAGTTGTAGGGATTAATCTTCCATCCACCAAGAAATATGCCCAACCTGGTGTGTTTGAATACCTGGAGAAAGATGATCCTCGACATTTAATAGCAGCATGTGAGGAGTTTATTTTTAATAATAGTATGGAACTATTTCATACACGTAAAGAGTTAGCTAAGGAACATGATTGGGCAGAGATTTTTTGCAAAATGTATCAAATCACCATGAAAAAGTGATATAAATTATTGGTAGAAGTTTTAAGAGCTTGTACCTTTTTTATATATGCATACAATTGCTATTAAGAATAGGGATATATGTGGTCAGTACAAACTTATGATATAATAATTCGTAACAAAAGCTTTATGGAGGTAATAAGTAGTGACGATTAAAAAAGCAATTATCCCTGCTGCTGGATTAGGAACTCGTTTTTTACCAGCTACTAAAGCACAACCTAAGGAAATGTTACCAATCGTGGATAAACCTACAATTCAATACATTATTGAAGAAGCTGTTGCCTCAGGAATTGAGGATATTATCATCGTAAGTGGACGTGGAAAAAGAGCAATAGAAGATCACTTTGATAAATCCTATGAGCTTGAAGAAACGTTAGTAAAGAAAGAAAAATGGAGCATGTTAAAGGAAGTTCAAGATATCTCCGATTTGGCTAATATACATTATATTCGTCAAAAAGAACCGAAGGGTTTAGGACATGCTATTTATTGTGCAAGAAGATTCATTGGAGATGAACCTTTTGCAGTTATGCTTGGAGACGATATTGTCACTTCAGACAACCCATGTCTAATGCAATTAATTGAAAAATATGATGAATATAAATCTTCAATTATTGGAGTTCAGGAAGTAGAAGATCAAGATGTTTCAAAATATGGAATTATTGATCCAAAAGAAACGTTTGGAGATGGGTTAATAGATGTTCGTTCTCTTGTAGAAAAGCCAATTCTAGGTGAAAACCCCTCAAATTATGCAGTTATGGGAAGATATATTCTAACACCTGAAATTTTTAATATATTAGAAACTCTCCCGGCAGGTGCAGGAGGAGAGATTCAATTAACAGATGCGATTGTCTTGTTAAATGAAAGCCAATCCGTGTATGCCTATCAATTTGAAGGTGCGAGATATGATGTTGGTGATAAACTTGGCTTCATAAAGGCTCAAATAGATTTTGCACTAAAAAGGGAAGACTTAAAAGACGATGTGAGAGAATATATTAAAAGCTTAAAATAAATGATGAGACAGACAGACTCTGATCAATGTAAGGGGTCTGTTTTTGTATAGGAAGAAAAATGTAATACTTTTTATATAGAATAAGCAAATATAATGTGATAAGATAAGTGCGGATTGGTTTATAATTTTGTTAAAATTAAACTGTGTGAAACAAGAACTAGTTGTGTAGACTATTTAATAGCATTTCCTTAAAGGAGACTTTTATATGCTAAATTATATGACGATTGTTGGATTTTTAGTTCCGCTTATCGTTACAATATTCGTAACACCATATGTCATAAAGCTAGCTTACAAAATAGGTGCAATTGATAAAGCAAATCATCGAAAAGTGCACACGAAGATTATGCCAAGGATGGGTGGTCTTGCTATTTTTATCGGTGTAATTGCAGGGTATTTTGTAACTGGACTATATAATGAAAAAGTTACTGCTATTTCTATTGGTGGGGTTTTAATTATTATACTTGGTATTTTAGATGATATGTATGAGTTATCGGCAAAAATAAAATTCCTTGCACAGATCATTATTGCCTCAATTGTCGTCAGTACAGGCTTAACCATAGAGTTTATATCAATACCACTAGTTGTTGAGAAATTTCAATTAGGATGGATGGCATACCCTATCACAATCCTTTGGATAGTAGCGATTACAAATGCTATTAACCTAATTGATGGATTAGATGGCCTAGCAGCAGGTGTCTCTTCTATAGGTATTGCTACGATTGCAATTATGGCTATGTTTGCAGGAAAAGAGCTGATTCTTGCATTAGCTTTAATTGTTTTAGGAAGTACAATTGGATTTTTATTCTACAACTTCCATCCAGCCAAGATATTTATGGGAGATACAGGTGCTCTGTTCCTAGGTTACAGTATTTCCATTCTTTCTTTACTGGGACTGTTTAAAAGTGTTACCCTTTTTAGTTTTGTTATTCCTATTATCATTCTAGGGGTACCGATATTTGATACTGCCTTCGCCATTCTGAGGAGAATTATGAACAAACAGCCAATTTCTGCACCTGACAAAGCACATTTACACCATAAAATGATGGCTTTAGGTTTCTCACATAGAAATACGGTTTTAGCTTTATACGCTGTAAGCATTTTGTTTAGTATTTCAGCGGTTATCTTATCATCAGCAACACTTTGGGTAGCTATTGCTATTATTGTCTGCCTTTTAATATTAATTCACTTAATAGCAGAAATAGTTGGAGTAGTTAATGAACGGTATAGCCCATTGATAAAAATCTATAAAAAAGTTGTTGGTAAACAATAAAAAAATCTCAGGAATTTACCTGAGATTTTTTTATTGACCATATTCTCCTTCATCTGATTGAGGATATTCTTCGTCAATTGTGCCATTATCTGTATTTGTGGTTTCTTCAATTAAACCTAAATGAACTTTAAGGGTATCTTTCAGATTTTCTAGTTCTACCTCGTCTGGTGCATAATAATAAATACCATTAAGATATTCATCTGAGCCTTCAAGTTTTAGCTTCTCAATACTTTTTGAATTGAAGGATTTGTAGTTTTGTTGGATCCCAAGTGCTTCAGAAAGTCTCATGTTTGTTTCGACGTTTTGTGAAACATGTTCAGTGATAGCATCAAGCTTTAATAAATTATTTGGTGATAATAGTGAATCAATGGAAGCTGAAATGATTTGTTGTTGACGTTCATTACGACCAAAATCACCCATCGGGTCACGTTTTCTCATACGAGCATACGCTAACGCCTCTTCACCATTCAGTGTCATTTCACCTTCAGTAAAGTAAATTTTTTCATTATCTACATCACTTTTTTCCCAGAAATCAAACGGAACATCAACTGTAATTCCACCAATTTCATCTATAATTTCTTTAAAACCATTGAAGTTCACTTCAGCATAATAATCAATCGGAATATCCAACAGTTCTTCGACAGCATCTATTGTTCCATCCTTACCGCCAAAGACATATGCATGATTAATTTTATCTTCTTTTCCTTCAGACTCTACATAAACACGTGTGTCTCTAGGGATACTCACCATTTTCATGGTACTGTCTTCAGGGTTCATTGTTGCTACGATAATGGTATCTGTACGACCCTGTGTACCACCACTTGAATAGTCTTCTACACCGAGTAATAAGATGGAAATAGGATCCTTAGAGGTAGAAACTTCAACTTCTCTAAGCTTTGACTTAGTTCCCCGCTCTAGTTCATTATAGGATTCGTTTGCTGCTTGAATTGTTTTATATGATAAGTAACCAGCGTAAGCACCAACACCAATTATTACTAAAAGAGTAAGAAATAGCAGTCGCTTTAGAATTGACCTTCTTTTCTTTTTAACCTTTTTCGCCTCTTTTCTATTCATAAACGTTCTCCTCTAAATTAAATTTGGACATCTTCTTCCAAGTACACAACATCACCTTCCGAAATGTCACCTTGTCCATTCGTCAACTCTGTCATCCACTCGATAAAGTCTGTCTTTTTCTCTTCTTCTACATAGGCTTCCACATTTACATCATTTAAATAGTGGATTTCCTTTAATAAATATGTGGAAGATCGTAATTCATTTTCCACTTTCCCCAGCCATGTATAGTCAATGTTTGTGTTCATGATGCGCATAAGCTTCCGTTCGACCATACCGGTTGCCTGTAAGCCCTCAGATACGGATTTTCCGTAGGCGCGGATTAAACCGCCTGTCCCAAGTTTAATGCCGCCAAAATAGCGTGTGACAACGACAACGGTGTCTTTTAGTTTCTTTTTCTTTAACACCTCAAGCATTGGCACTCCGGCGGTACCACTTGGTTCGCCATCATCATTTGCTTTTTGGATATGATCATTTTCCCCGATTAAATAGGCTGAGCAATTATGATTTGCATCATGATGCTTCTTTTTTATTTTTTGAATAAACTCAATTGCTTCTTCTTCTGACGTAACACGTTCTACATAGCAAATAAAACGCGATTTTTGGATAATTATCTCATGCTCTCCATAGCCTTTTACGGTATAATAATGTGAAAGCATGCTTGTACACCTCCTGACAAGCAAGCAAAAATAGAATAGCACATTCTTTTATTATAAAACGACATAATTTTTACTTCAATCGTAAAAAATGTGGCAAACTAAAAATATCTGTCGAAAAAGCGGAGGGATACGTGTGAACTCCTATAAAAAATTAGATAGCGAAATGCTTGATCTCATTTTAGATAAGATGATTGGTACGGTTGCCGGGAGCAAGGATGAAATATTTAAAATTGGTGAAAATTCCCGACAGCAATACGAATCATTGGTTGAAGAATTAAAAGATATCAAAATTCAAGTAAGCAAAGTCATTGACGAAGGGGATAAGCTTGAGATACAAGCCCGTCTTGCCCGTAACCGCCTCTCACAGGTGAGTAAAAACTTCAGAGAGTTCTCTGAGGATGAAATTAGGGAAGCATATGAAAAAGCACATGGACTTCAGGTGGAACACACAATGCTTCAACAGCTTGAGAAACAATTGCGTGATCGCCGTGATGATTTGGAAAGACGTCTTTTAGGCCTTCAGGAAATCATCGAACGATCTGAGGCGCTTGTTGGGCAAATTTCAGTTGTGCTGAATTACTTAAATAGTGATTTACGTCAGGTGGGCATGCTACTCGAGGATGCTCAGCAAAAGCAGGATTTTGGATTGCGGATCATTGAGGCACAGGAGGAAGAAAGAAAACGTGTGTCGCGGGAGATTCATGACGGTCCTGCGCAGATGCTTGCCAATGTGATGATGCGTTCTGAGTTAATCGAACGGATTTTCCGAGAGCGAGGAACTGAGGAAGGCTTTAAGGAAATTAAGAGCCTCAAGGTGAATGTAAGGAACGCCTTATATGAAGTAAGGCGAATCATTTATGACCTAAGGCCAATGGCATTGGATGACTTAGGACTCATTCCGACCCTCAGAAAATATATGGATACAATCGAAGAATATAATGGCAAAACTAAGATTCTTTTCCAAAGTGTAGGGAAAATGGAAGACAAGCGACTTCCACCCCGCTTTGAGGTGGCTTTATTTCGTCTTGCTCAGGAGGCTGTCACAAATGCGTTAAAACATTCAGAAGCATCAGAGATCTCTGTTAAAGTCGAGGTCACCTGTGAAAGTATAACCATGGTCATAAAAGACAATGGAAAAGGGTTTAATATTAAAGAAGCTAAAGTAAATAAAGATAAGAAATCATTTGGGCTTATTGGCATGAAGGAGAGAATCGATCTGTTAGGAGGAAAAATGACAATTGACTCCAAGATCGAATTAGGGACTTTTATCATGTTTCAAGTTCCGTTTAATGGAAATTAAGCCAAGTTGCATGACTATAGGCATATTGACGTAGGAATGAACTGGCAACTAGACTAAAAGAGATAATGGGGAGGCGTAAGCATGAAGACGAAAATTGTTATTATAGATGATCATCAATTATTTCGTGAAGGTGTAAAACGCATATTGGATTTCGAACCAAGCTTTGAGGTAATTGCTGAAGGTGATGACGGGGAAGAAGCATTAGCACTAGTCGATGCTCATAAACCGGACGTTGTCATCATGGACATCAACATGCCGAAAGTAAATGGTGTAGAAGCGACGAAGCAATTGATTGAAGCAAACGAAGACACAAAAGTCATTATTTTATCAATTCATGATGATGAAAACTATGTAACACATGCGCTAAAAACAGGTGCAAGAGGCTACCTATTAAAAGAAATGGATGCTGATACATTAATTGAAGCTGTCAAGGTTGTTGCAGACGGCGGCTCATACCTACATCCAAAAGTAACACATAACTTAGTAAATGAATTTAGACGACTTGCCGCAGCAAATGGACAAGCTGCAACCATGCAGCCATTACAACCAGAAATTCGTCGACCACTACATATCTTAACACGTCGCGAATGCGAAGTACTTCAAATGCTTGCAGACGGTAAAAGCAACCGCGGCATTGGAGAAGCATTATTTATCAGCGAAAAAACTGTTAAAAACCATGTAAGTAACATTCTTCAGAAAATGAATGT
>DATMFU010000059.1:0-3356 GCA_035556015.1 Niallia sp.
TCGCGAAGTAAATGGGGAAGAGATTTCACCTTTCTTGAACGAATTTATTAAAGATAGTTTTTATTTTGAGAACTTTTACCATCAGACTGGACAGGGTAAAACATCTGACTCCGAATTTATTGTAGAAAATTCATTGTATCCTTTAAGCAGAGGGGCAGTTTTCTTTACTCATTCTGGAAATGAATATCAAGCAGCACCAGAAATTTTAAGCGAGAATGGCTATTTTACCGCATCTCTTCATGCAAATAATAAAAGTTTCTGGAATCGTGATATTATGTATCAAAGTCTAGGATATGAACGTTTTTATGAAATTAATGATTACGATGTAAATGAGGAAAACTCTGTCGGTTGGGGACTGAAGGATATTGATTTCTTTGAACAATCTATTGCGCATTTAAAAGAAATGCCTCAGCCTTTTTATAGTAAATTTATTACGCTGACAAATCATTTTCCTTTTGAACTAGACGAAGAAGACAAATTAATTGAGCCGCTAACAACAGGAAGCAGAACGCTTAATAATTTTATACCGACTGTTCGTTATCAGGATGAAGCCTTGAAAATCTTTATTGAAAGATTAAAAGAGGAAGGTCTCTATGAAAATAGTATTATTGTTTTATATGGAGACCATAATGGAATTTCTGAAAATCATAATAAAGCAATGAGTGAGTTATTAGGAGAAGAAGTGACTCCATTTGTAAGCACTCAATTGCAAAGAGTTCCATTTGCAATCCATGTTCCAGGAATGGAAGGAAAAACAATTTCCACTGTATCAGGTCAAATGGATATTAAACCAACTCTACTTCATTTGTTAGGGATCGAGACAAAAAATGATATTCAATTTGGATCTGATCTATTTTCAAAAGACAATGACCAATTTGTTGTATTGCGAGACGGTAGCTTTATCACTGAAGATTATGTATATACAAAAGAGGTATGCTATGATCGAGCAACAGGAGAAGCGGTTGATGGAAATGCATGTGAGGCATATATCGAACAGGCGAATTTAGAATTGCAGTATTCCGATAGCATTATTTATGGAGACCTATTGCGTTTTTATGATAAAGAAAAAGGAATGCTTGATATGATAGAAGAAACGAATCAAAAAGAATAGGATGATTGTAGCTTTGGGACATACTTGTAATAACTAGTATGTTACAAAGCTTTTTTTATTGTAGTAATACCTAATGCAAGCTGCTGAGAACGAAGGAAGCCAAGGTCTGGCAAGTACAACTAATTATCAGTGGGAATGATGAAAACCCCCCGGAAGTTTTCTTAATCGCCTTTTTTCGCTATGAATGTTTTGATGGAATGTTCATATATATAAATAGGGAGAGGAGTGAACATATGGAGATAAAATTGAGACCAGGAGATACACTTTGGTACTATAGTCAGCTTTTTATGGTTCCCCTAAATCTTATTTTAGACAGTAATCCTAGCGTAAATCCAAATAAATTAGCAGTATCTGAAACAATCCAAATTCCTGGATTTGAATCACAAGTCCATCAAATAAAGCAAGGAGAAACCCTGTGGAAAATTGCGGGTGTAAGAAATATTTCGGTTGATAGTCTTTTATTATTAAATCAACAACTGAATCCCAATAATCTTAAAGTAGGGGACGAAGTTTTAATTCCTAATCGCATCATTAAAAGGTTTGTAGATGGGAAGAAAAAATATGATTATTCTTCTTTGCAGGAAGATATCAATCATTTAAAAAAAGTTTTCCCTTTCATTACAGTGCATACAATTGGTAATAGTGTATTAGGACAAAACATAGAGGAAATTAGAATTGGAAAAGGAACGAAAAAGGTTCATATAAATGCATCCTTCCATGCGAATGAATGGATCACTACACCGATTATAATGACGTTTTTAAATGATTTCTTATTATCTTTAACTAATGCAACAACTTTCCGCAATGTTCGAACAATGCCCTTGTATCAGTCTGTAGATCTATCGATTGTACCAATGGTTAACCCAGATGGAGTAAATTTGGTCTTAAATGGACCTCCCGAGGGACAAAAGGAAAAAATTATCTCGATAAATGAAGGGAGTATCGATTTTACTGGCTGGAAAGCAAATATCCGTGGCGTCGATTTGAATAATCAGTTTCCTGCAAATTGGGAAATTGAAAAGGAAAGGAAAGAACCAAAAGGGCCAGCACCGAGAGATTATCCAGGAGATACTCCATTGTCCGAACCAGAGGCTCAAGTGATGGCAGAACTTGCAAAAAAGGAGCAATTTGACCGATTATTAGCTTTACATACACAAGGGAAAGAATTTTATTGGGGCTACGAAGGACTGGAACCAGCAGAATCAAGGACATTAGCTAATGAATTTTCAAGAGTGAGTGGATATAAGGCTATTCAAAATGTTGATAGTCATGCAGGGTATAAAGATTGGTTTATACAAGAATTCAGAAAACCGGGTTTTACAATCGAGTTAGGAAAAGGAATAAACCCACTTCCTCTTTCTCAATTTGCCGAAATTTATCATGATACAACGGGAATTTTCTTAGCTTCCTTATATATGTAGTATCATTTAAGCACTTGGATATGATTTTATAGGCGAACTGGAGCAAAAGTACATTAAATTGAGTCATATTTCTTATTTTAGCAAAATATCAAAGACTATTTAAAAAAAGCCGAAAAAAATCGGCTTTTTTGTGTTACTATTCTATAGAGTGAAAAAAACAGGAAAAGTATTTATAGGGGTGTGAAAAATGTTTCTAATAGGTAAGAGAAATACACTAGGAATAGTTCTTCTCTTCACTTTTTTCACACTAATTCTGTCTAGCTGTAGCCCTAGACAGAATGATTCAGCCAGTGAAAATGAAGCGAAGGACAAAAATGTTAACAACAACACGATGCTTCCTCCTATAAGCCCGATTGAAGGAGAATTTGAGCAAGTATATGGCTGGATACAGAAAGATACGATTTGTTATTCGGCAAAAGTAGAAGGTGTATATAAAATTTATACCTATAATATCTATACAGGGAAACATATCCCTTTGTATGAGTCGGACACAGAATTATCGAATGTGATGATAAACAATAATAAACTTTTACTATACAGTGCTCTTTCTGATGAGGAAGGAGAAATGCATATAATTGATGCAAAAGGTAGCGAGATCCTTTCTAGAAAGTTTCAAAGTTATGAAACAGATTTTGCATGGAATCCACATAATGAAAATGAATTATTAGTTACTACCTTCACTAAGGATTGGGAAAGCAAAGTGTTTACATTAGATATTCAAGAAGACGTATTAAATGATTTCCCTGTCTCTACACCGTTTCCACAATGGTTAACAACAGAGAATGTAATGTATCTTGATTGGGATCAAAATAATCCTTCATTAT
>DATMFU010000060.1:0-9899 GCA_035556015.1 Niallia sp.
TAAATGAATATTACCATATTTTGAAAGGGCTTTCAACATAAAAAGGTAAACTTTTCTAAAAATTATTTTACTTCCATTTATTCTGAAAATACTTTTATTCTTAGGATTACGGATAATAAAAATTATTTCCATTCAGTAAAACTTTTAGTAAAAAAAATATCTATTCCGACACTCGTTAATATTTCACATAGAAAAAAGGAACTGTTTATAAACAAGTTCCTTTTCGCATCATCATAATATTGGTAATTCTATTGCAGTATTAATATTTTGCAAATTAAGGTTTATTTGTTCATTTGTATCCCATGCACGATACCAGCCTTTTTCTATCATATAGCTCGAAATTATTTCATGCATATCAAGTGCTTCATCTAAATGACGAGATAGAATTTCTTTTATCTCTGGGTTACCTGTTTCTGTAATTGCCATCGCATAATTTCTTATACCACTCTTGGCAGAAATTAAAAGATCTGTTGCGACAATTTGGTCTGTTAGGGCATTCATTCCTGTTAAATATTCTATTATAGAATTCATTGTTTACTCCCTCCTAAACCTTGCATCTCATTTGCCTTTGATAAAATAGATGAAAACTCTTCTAGTTGTCTAGTGGAAATATCAACATCCTTTAGCATCATTTCCTTCAGTTGTGGATCAGAAACGAGAGCACGCACTGTCTTCGATTTCGTTAAACAAATGGTTTTAAATGTGGCTAATTCTTGAACTTCCAATACTTCATGTAATCCATACTCCATATTTTTATTTCCCCTCCTTTTCCTTATGGTTTTAATATAACTTTGATACAATTATCTGTTTTCGTATCAAATATTTCGTATCCCTTTTTCGCTTCACTTAGCGGTAATACATGGCTCACTACATCACTTGGATCAATTTTTCCAGTAGAAACTAATTCAAACATATATGGCATATAGTGAATAACAGGAGCTTGACCAGACCGAATATTTACATTTCGTTGCATGATATCTCCTAAAGGAAAACCATTGTATCTTCCACCATAAACACCTGTAATTTGAATAGTTCCACATTTCCGAACAGCTTGCGCAGCTATAACGAGAGCACTCATCGTTCCACCTTGTAGTTTCATCCCACTTGCTAAAAATTCTAAGTCGTTCATTTTCCCGTCCATACCAACTGCGTCAATTACTACGTCTGCTCCCCCTTTTGTTATCTCTTTTAAATAATTCCCTACATTTTCTACCTGTTCAAAGTTCACTATTTCAACATTATTCTTTCGTTTAGCATGTTGTAGACGATAGTCAACATAGTCTACTGCTATTACACGCTTTGCACCTTTTAACCAACAAAACTTTTGAGCAAAAAGTCCAACAGGACCACATCCTAAAACAATTACGGTATCTCCATCTTTTACCCCTGCGTTTTCAACACTCCAATAGCCTGTTGTCATAGCATCGGAAATTACACATAATTTTTCATCTGGTTCTTCACATGTTTCAGGAACTTTAAAATGAGTAAAATTAGCAAAAGGTACTCTTAAGTATTCAGCTTGTCCACCGGGATAGCCACCTGCATTTCCAGAGTATCCAAAATATGCCCCTATATCTCCATTATCATTAGAATTATCACATTGGCTTTCTAAATTACTTTTACAATATTGGCATTCCCCACACGCAATATTGAAAGGAATAATAACACGATCACCTTTTTTTAATTTGGTTACCCCTGGTCCAACTTCTTCCACAATTCCCATCGGTTCATGACCAATAATATAGTTTTCTGCTAGATTAGGCATCATTCCGTGAATAAGGTGTAAATCAGATCCACAAATTGCTGTACTTGTCACTTTAATAATCATATCATCTGCTTTTTGAATTTTTGGATCTTCCACTTCTTTTACTTCTACATTTTTAATTCCTTGGTATGTTACAGCCTTCAATTTCATTCACCTCCACATTTACTCTTAATCAGGTGTTCGATCAAACATCCCTTTTCTATTCGTTTCATGAGTAAATAAGTTCATATTTCCAATCATGATTGTATTTTTGGCAGAAAGTTGATCTAATTGGTATTGTTCACGTAAGTCATGTGGATGGAACCATTTTTTTTCGACCATTAATTCTGCTATTTCTTGATGCATACTAAGTGCTTGCTTAAGCTGTTTTCTTAGAAGGATTCTTAATTCCGGAGAGGATGTCTCCGTTAACGCAATCGCTAAATTTCTTACGCCTTCTTTTGCACGAATAAGAAAATCCATTGCAAATGTTGTATCTGCAAGCTCAGGCATATTTAATGCATTAATAGGGTCTAAATAATCATGGTTCAATGTTTAATCCCCCCATCAATAATCGGCGTTGGCCGACTTTGTGGTACATCTGTTTCAAATGGAACTTGTTTATATATTTCTTGTAATTCAGCAAGTGCTTGAATGGATTGATGAACATCTTTTTCCATTAAATGTTTAAGATCTTCATCGAAAACTAGACCTTGCATTAATTTTGATTTAGCCAGACAAAGCGTTTTAAAGTTAATTACTTCGTGTAAATCTAACGACTCATGGGCAGCTAGTTTTTTTCCTTCTATCACCAAGATAACCTCCTCTATTTAATCCATTACTTGGTGTATTTTCCCCACAAACCCATCATTTTGTACTACCAATTTTTAACGCATGTTCTTATACATAAAGCTAAATACTTTCTGTTTTTTTGTATGATGAATTTCGCCTATAAATACGCTCAATAAAACTCTATTATTATTGCCTATGAAAATAATAGAAATATAACCTCGAGTCTAGTTTTATTCTTAAGAATCTAGTATGATGAAATAATGAGTAATAACAACCAATAATAACGTTTATACAGATAAAGTGAGGATAAAGAAACATGCTATTAAATGTAGAAAAATTAAGCCATACTTTTGGCGATCGTACCTTATTTAAAGATGTGTCATTCAGGCTTTTAGCAGAGGATCATATTGGATTAGTTGGAGCCAATGGTGTTGGTAAATCCACTCTTATGAATATTATTACTGGACAGCTTATCCATGATACTGGAAAAGTGGAATGGCTACCGACTGTTCATTACGGCTATTTAGATCAACACACGGTTTTAACACCAGGCAGAACAATTCGTGATGTATTAAAAGATGCTTTTCTTCCCTTATTTAAAGAAGAAGAAAAACTAAATGAAGTAACAGCAAAAATGGGAGAAGCATCTCCTGAAGAATTAGAAGAGCTACTGGAAGAAATGGGAGTTATTCAAGATAAGTTAGATGCTGGTGGTTTCTATACATTAGATATAAAAATAGAAGAAGCAGCTAGAGGTCTTGGCTTAGATGCTATAGGTTTGGATAGAGATGTAACTGCATTAAGTGGTGGTCAAAGAACAAAAGTATTGCTTGCAAAACTTTTACTTGAACAACCACAAGTTCTTCTATTAGATGAACCTACAAACTACCTAGATGTTGAGCATATTAAATGGCTAACTTCTTATTTAAAAGAATATCCATATGCATTTATATTAATTTCCCATGATACGGAATTTATGAACCAAGTTTCAAATGTCATCTTCCATTTAGAGTTTTCAAAGTTAACTCGCTACACAGCAAGCTATGAGAAGTTTTTAGAACTTGCGGAAATTAATAAAAATCAGCATATAAATGCTTATGAAAAACAAAAAGAATTCATTAAGAAACAAGAAGATTTTATCAGTAAAAATAAGGCTCGCTATTCAACAACTGGTCGTGCGAAGTCACGTCAAAAACAATTAGATAGACTAGAAAGAATTGATCGTCCAGAAACAGCACTTAAACCTACCTTTGAATTCAAAGAATCTCGAGGAAGTAGTCGCTATGTATTTGAAGGGAAAGATTTTGAAATTGGCTATAATGAACCTCTATTGCCTAAAATGTCTATTACAATTGAACGTGGTGATAAAATAGCTGTTGTTGGATGTAACGGAGTTGGTAAATCAACACTACTAAAAACAATGCTTGGAAAAATTGAGCCATTAAGTGGGAAAATTGAACGTGGTGACTTCCTCTTCCCTTCTTATTTTGAACAAGAAGTAAAAGCAGGTAACCAAACTCCAATAGAAAGTGTTTGGAACAGTTTCCCAGGTATGGACCAACACCAAGTTCGTGCAGCATTAGCTCGCTGTGGATTGAAAAATGAACATATTTCTCGACCACTTAACCAATTAAGCGGTGGAGAACAAGCGAAGGTTCGTTTATGTAAATTATTAATGGAAGAAAGTAACTGGTTACTATTTGATGAGCCTACTAACCATTTAGATGTTGTTGCTAAAGAAGAATTAAAACGTGCATTAAAAGCTTATAAAGGTACTGTCGTTCTAGTATGTCACGAACCTGATTTTTACGAAGATTGGGTAACAAAGACTTGGGATGTTGAAGCATGGTCTAATAATCAATAATTTTCTTTATTAGTTAACTATTTTTATTAAGGGGGATCAATAATTGATTCCCTTTTTTTCATACCATTTTCTCATTAAGTGAAAGATTTTTCGTGTATAGATTTTAGCAAAACAATCCCCTTCTTTATTTCCTACTATTTTTCACTTATTCATGTATGATTATGGAAAAATAACAAACAATACCAATAGAACATTATTGGAGGTTGTCATATGCGAAAAAAGGTATCTTATTCCCTTCTTCTCCTAACACTCATCCTTACCTTTGCTACTATCACTCCTGTTAAAGCAGCACCCACGCAAGAAGAAGTGGAAAATTTAGCAGATAAACTAGGATGGACAGCACAAGACTTACAAAGGTATCTAAATTTTAAGGGATTACAAGTAGAAGACTTTGAGGATATTGAGATTCTCGAAAAACAACTCGGTACCCCTATAACTCCAACTAGATTAGATCACTTATTAGAAGAGTATAGTATGTCTAGAGAAGAGCTGGATATTCTTTTAGCTGGTTTTCATGAGGATGTGAATGATTATTGGTTTATAGAAGAATTAGAAGTAGCTATTGATTTTTACCAAAATCATGAGGAAGCAATGATACAAATAGAAGAGTTCTTACAACATATCGGTATAAATGATCAAGAAAAACAAAACGTTTATAACCAGTTAAATAAACTGGATACTACCCTGCTATCTCAGCAAGTTCATAAATGGAAAGGTCAATTTGCTGAATTACAGGATATTGATAGTGAAAGTAAGTTAAATGAAGATCAAAAAAGAACATTAGTTAACTTTTGGGATGATTATTTCCGAATCACCTCCATTAAACCTGTATTCACGTTAATTGATGATAATGGAAAAAGAAAAAGCACTTCTATTTCCAGTCTAATGAGTGAGCCTATAGTTGATACGCTCGCTATTGAACTCTTTGATGAAAAAGATAACTTTATCGGAGATGCTATCGTGACAGCTGATATGCTTTCCACTCCATTTACAGTAGAAACAGCAGATAAATTTGTAGATATGGCTTCCATGAGTGAACAATTATCAACTCTTTATGCAGCACAAATGCCAAACACAGCTTCCTATCTTCCCCTTTTGGTTTGTATGGGTTATCTATTAATTTTAATAGGTATATATTTTACCTTCCGGAAGAAATCGTATGCTAAAAAGTAAAACAAAACAAAAAATATTCGGTAGTTTATTGATTATCCTAGGATTAGGTTTCGTTATTACCGTTTATTTATCTTATGAAAAAGTCCAATCAGAGATAAAGAGGCCTGTATCCTATCAAAGTGTTAGTATAAGTAAACCTGTGCCTTCTTTCCAAAAAGGGGACAAAATCGGTACTATGTTTCTTCCAAGAACAAAGGAGTACATACCAATCTATGAAGGAACAGAACCAGATATACTCGCCGATGGAGCTGGACACTATGAAAAGAGTTCTATCCCAGGATTAGGGAACCATGTTATTCTTTCCGGGCACCGTGATACTTATTTTAAAGGATTAAAGGAGTTAAAAAAGAATGATCTTATCTTTCTAGAAACAAACAATGGCAATTTCGAATACAAAATAAAAAAATTTTCTATTGTTTCTTCTAAAGATTCTACTATTCTTACTCCAAAATCTAAACCAATTCTTACCTTGACTACCTGTTATCCTTTTTCCTTTATTGGAAATGCACCAAAAAGATACATTGTTACGGCAGAATTAATTACTAGTAAGACAACTTCATCATTATACTTGTCCAACTAATTTTAGTCCGTATAATGAAAACCCCTAGTACTGTTAATCTAAGTACTAGGGTTTTTTTAGTGGTATGACTTTTTGCTAACTCCATTTCTTCCATTCATTCATCATTTTTTTCCAGTATTCCATTAATTTCACTAGTATATTTAATCGTTTTCCTTGTTTTTGCATTTCATACATACTTGCTATTAGAATCATTATCGCTCCAGCTATAAGTAAGTAAACCCACCACGGGAAATTTCCCCAAAGTGGTCTTGTTTGTAACATGACATTGAGGACTAGTACCCCAATTCCTGTAAAGAAATATGATTTATATCGGCAGTAGAAACCTAAAACAATAGAAATAACGGCAAGACTTCCTAATAAAATGGCATCTTGTATTGTATGGGATAGCCATCCATCAATGGCTAGAATAATAGCTACACTTATAATGATAAACCATTCTAATATTTTAAATAGTTTATTAAATTTCCCAGTAATTTTTTTCGAGAGAATAACAAGGATTACCCATGGAAGTACATAGCTTTCTACCTCAATCAAAGAAGAAATAGCTATCATTCCAAGCAAATCATAATAAGGTTGAAGAAGAATAACCAAACTGACTAAGTTCGGTATCCATTTATAGGTAGTTTCCACTCTAGATCTTTGAACAAAAAATACCATCGAGAGAAACAGACCTGCAAGAATAGTATCCCACTTAAATGTAGTCTCACAAAAATATAAGAAAACAAACGAAAGTATACTTCCTATTAAGTAGAAATCCACCCCCTTTTCTTTCATCCTTGAATAAACAGATGAATACGCCACACTACTAAGGAACAGGAATAATATCCCCCACAATCCATTTAATAGATACCTGTCAAAACTCATTAAATTGGCACTAATCATAAACACTTCATTATTTACAATAATTAAAAATACACCAATTGCCGTAAAGATATACAACTTAGAAAGATACACAACATATAACGACATAATAATATAACCAATAATCAATAAATACGTGTAAATAGTAAAGGGAGCTGAGAAATACCAATAACAAATACCTACCATACTAAACGGAAGAAAAAAATAGACTATTTCCTGTTTAATTCTTGTAACTAGTAAATACAAACCAAACATCAATATAGATACAATAAAGAAGGCTAATGCAAATGAATCTCCCCCTATAAAGTCGAAGGATATCCAGTTACCTAAAAAGAAGAATAAAGATAAGTAACTTGCATAATGAAAAAACCTCTTCCAATATTTATTTAAAACGATACCAATGGACAATAAATAAGCGAATGTCCCATACAGAAAGGAAATATAAGTGTCATCGCCGAAAATGAACCAATTGAGAGCAATACTTACGACATAGTAAATATGAGATAAGGTGAGAAACGGATATTTAAAAACTGTTTTTCGTAAAACGATTGCTACAAAAAATAACATAATCCATCCATATTTCATAAAGAAAGTAAAGAAATAATCCCCATTATCCCATATAGCTGCAATAAGGGACAAATAACTTATACCACAAACAGATCCTACCAACCACGCTAACAATGGTTCCTTTTTCCTTCTATAAAAATCTAAGAAGACGAAAATGGAAATAAGGTAAATACTTGTTTTCACCCAGATAAGCATTTCATACTGTATGGTTAGAACAATAGCAAACATATACATACATTGACCAATATAATAAGTTGTTTTCTTAGTTCTCACTTTCACTTTTTTATAAAAATTAGCAGTCAATAAAGATGCTAAGCTAGCCAATGCTATAGACAAAGGGATACCTTGTTCATGTATGAAAGTAATTGTTTCAGCTAACGTAAAATAGATACAGGCAACACTTAGTGGTATAGCAATAGCTAGTAAGTCTTGGTAAGTCTTTCTTTTTATCAGCTTTCTAATTTGTAATAAAACATACGTAATCCCCATGATAAAGATAGGAATATACCATTTACCTAAATAGAAGAGAACTGCCAGAAAGGTGATCATCAACATCCACACAAGATGATAAAGGATGGATGGTTTTCGAATAGCTTGTAAAAAACTCAATTTACTTGTAACTATTCCGAGGCCAAGAAGTAATAATAGATGAATACTATATACAACTAAAAGAAACTGGTGCATGTCTTGAACAATACGTAAGCATAACGCAATATTCCATAGAGCTAGACTAAAGAAAACAGGCGGTAAATAGTTGATAATCGGAAATACTATTCTTTTAGAAATAAAGATAAACTGTACGGATAATAAGCAATATGCTATTGCTAAATAAATATTCCCTTTTGTAAAACTATCAAAATAAAAGATAAAACTGTAGAGTATAGTACTCAGTGCAATGACTAAACTTGTAACTTCCCAGATTTTCCCCCATTCCAATTTCTCCTTAAGTAGAAATACAAAAGAAAGTAGGAAAATTCCTAACCCAGCAAAGGCAATTGGTAATAAATCGATAAGAATTGGCGTAGTGAAAATACGATAGATTCCAATCACTAATGAAATGGTAATAAAAAAATGGTCATTTTTTCTCTTTGATAGCATTAAACTCATGAAAAATAAACCTGCTATTAATACATATTGAAAACCATTGAGAAGCACGTTCTCATATAGAAATAACATGAAAAGGGTAAGAAAAATTAGTTGAGCTTGAAATATGTACAGCCATTCTCTTTGAAAATATACAACCCATTTATACGTAACCTTCAAAAGGATGAAGATATTGATAAAATGATACAAAATCATCGCTAAGAAAAAGATATCTACAGAAGGATGAAAACAGGCGATAAAAAATCCGAACGTACCTGTTAGTGTTAATACAGTAATAACTTTAAACATACTTGAGCGTAAATAAATAGACAACAAAAAATAGATAGGAAAAAGGATTAACCCTGCAAGCACTCCTAAGACATACTTCCCCTCTCCTTGAATAGACAAATAAGTTCCTGCTAGTTGAAAATAACTAACGGATAAAAACCCAATGGGAAGAAACAAACTACCTAAAACAAAAAATGCAAATGCCGTTTTTTCAATTTTAATTAGGATTCTAGACAAGAATGCAAAACCAAAGAATAATATAGATACAAAAAAGATTGCTGTTGCTTTCATCCATGCATGCATGGAGTCCCAATTGCTCGTAGCCACAAACAATCCTCCAATTAATAATAGAAAAACTCCTAAATAGAGTAACACACCAAGATTTCGTTCACGAAGTTGCTCAGGTGAGTAAACTTTTTTCTCCTTCTTTACGACTACCTCTTTATGTGCTTTTTCCTCTCTCTCCTTCTCTCTCTGTTCCTTCTCTATGTCTTGTCTCTCCTGCTCGAAAACTAAGAACTTTTGTAAGCCATCTGATACATCCTTAAAGTTCTGTTCTGAGATGTATTTTTTCTCCAGTAATGTATTCAAAGTAGATTGAAAAATGTATACTACATTCTTGTGCATAAATAGCATCCTTTCCAAAGAGAATCATTTTATAGCCATCATACCAATTTAGTGTAATTTTACAATATTTCATACTAACTTTCCATCTATTTTTCATTTTTTGGTAGGAATATTTATAAATAAATAGAATTATCATACAAATCAAACTATTAAGGAGGGGTATTTATGGAAAACATTCATTCCTATTTACAAATGAAACGAGATGATCATTTAGAAGAACTCTTTTCATTCTTAGCTTTAGAAAGTATTAGTGCCTTACCTGAACATCACAAAGAAATAAACCAAACAGCAAACTGGTTAAGTAAGGCTTTAACTAATGC
>DATMFU010000061.1:0-14898 GCA_035556015.1 Niallia sp.
TAGGACGTCGCCAGGCAAACCGAAAAGATAGCAGTCATTTTTGACTGCTATCTTTTTTTCTATTCGTAAATCAAAGGTATATCGTGTAGCTATAATTAGATATACTAATACTACTCCCTTTAATTGGTTGTTTTTTACAAATAATTAAAACATTTCCTTAAAAATAATCGTATAACAGTTCAAGGAAAAAAGGGGAGGGATTAGGAAAGCTAATCTATATACAGTAATAATGCAATTAAGATGATCTCAAGAATTAGTCCTAGTTAGATGTTATTCCCCATTTGGAGGTGTTGAACTTGGTATTTTTATTGTTATCTATACCAGTAGTGATTGTAGTCGGTCTTGCTCTTTATTTTGAAAAGAGATCTGGAATGACTGTGCCTGATGAGAATGTTCAAGCTGAAAAATTCAAAGAATTTGTAGATTATAATAGAGTGAATGCTAATAGTAATGTAGGAGGCAATTCTAATTAAATAGGGGTAAACCGCTTAGAGGTGCTGCTCTAAGCGTTTTATTATTGCCTGCCAATTATATAAAGTTGTTTCCTAGCTAGTAATAAGGGAATCTTCTATTTTTCACTCCATCCTATCCAGAAAGATTTGCGTCATAAAAGAATCAAGATTGCAAACAATATAAAAAGGGTATAAAAAAGTGGAGGTGATCATTCATGAATGAGAAGAAAAAAGAAACAGTACAAAAATACACACAAAGAAATATGGACAATCCTGAACAATATCCAACCGAGAATGAAAGTATTTTTGACATGTTTGAATCGGAACAAACTGTTGATCCTATCCCCATGGAAGATTTAAAAGAGGAGTTAAGAGAGGAAAAAGCAAAACATGATACGAAAGATACCTCCTCTAGTGAAAAGAAATTTAATCCAGAAATGTAGTGTTATATTAATCCCACTATTGAAGTACATTTCTTTATAAGAGGTGTGCTTTTTCTGTACGAATAGACTCAAAAAGAAAAAAGGCCCTTTAAGGCCAATTTTTTTAGAAATCAGAAAAGCTGATGCACTTTTTTGATGAGAATTAAGATGGAGCTTTTTCCGTAAGTTTTATCCTTCTATATTCTAAGGGGGTATGATTGGTCTCCTTTTTAAATATTTTTGTAAAATAGGAGTAATTTCCATACCCAACTCTATCAGAAATGATATGGACAGGTAAATTTGTAGATAAGAGTAACTCTTTTGCAATTTGAATTCTTTTCTTAATAATATAATTTAAAAGAGAAATACCTGTTTCTTTCTTAAATATTCTTGCTATGTAATCTGGACTTAAATACACAATTTTAGCAATATCTTCTCTTGTGATATTTTCATGGTAATTTTCATCAATATAGGTGGATATAGCCTTTACTACTGATTGTTGAGAATGTATAAATGACATGTATTCTAAAGATACATCTACCAGATAGGTAATATATATAATCATATCCTCCATAGATCTTAATGATTGATTCTCCAAAAAGTTGCTGATTTTTCCCTGAAATAATTTATGAGCTAGTATTTCTTTTCTGTTTAAATGTGTAAATATTAATTGTGTTATGTCTAATCTAAAGCTACATAAAGCATGATAATTGATACTATTTTTATTTAATAATGTAGTCAAATACTTTTTGCAAATATTAATAAATCCCGTTTTATTGCCACTCTGTAGGTATTCATCTAGTAGTTGTATTTTAGGACTTGAGTAGATCAAAATATTTCTATGTTTTATTGGGAAAAGTAAAACTTTATTTCTAAAGTCAATGTATTCAGTCTTCCATAATAGCAATTTTTTTGTTGTATTATGCATACCAATTAACTTACTAACATCACCAATACTACACTGTACATCACAAAGTAATTCAGTATGAATGGTAGAGTTGAATGAAGTACAAAGTGTTTGCATTTCGTTTATAGTTTGATTACTAATATTTTGGCATCTTAAAATAACTACAAATTGCTCATTATTTGTATTCAGTTGTATTAGGCTTTCAAAGGAAAAAGGCGATTTATGAAAAAATTCCTTCACAAGTGTTGTCAGTTTTTGATAAAGATTCATTTCACCATTTAGAGTAGTTTCTATTTCTTTTTTTTCGTTTAAAAAATATGGAAATAAATCAATAAGTAAAGGGATAAAGCATGCTTCCATGGAATAATCAATATGATTTAATTGTAGTGTAGTCTCTAACTTCTCTATGGGGATAGATTCGCTATTTCGTATGTAAGTAGTCCAGAAATGGTTAAGGAACTCCTGTTTATTTTGCTGCCAATAGTTACTGACTTTTAAAGCATCTTCGTTTGTTTGAGTAATTTGTACTTTTTTAATGGCCTTTTTTAGAATGAGTTCTAATTTATCTATTTCAATTGGTTTTAAATAATATTCAAAACTTTGTAGTTCAATGGCTTTTTGTGCATAATTGAAGTTTGCAAAATTAGTTAAAAAGATGGTTTGGACATTGTATCCTTCGGACCGACACCAAGCTAATAACTCCAATCCACTACCTTGTGGCATTTCTATATCAGAAATGAGTAAATGTATGTCTTGTTCTAAAATAATTTTTTTTGCTTGCCGGATATTGGACGCAGTAAAGGTTTGTTTAACACCTAGTGAAGTCCAATTAACTTTTTGCTTTAATGAAGCTACAACAAATCTATCATCGTCTACAATTAAGACATTCATAATAGTCACTCCCTATATATTTGATACGGAATTATTAATTCAACGATTGCTCCCCCATTAAGGTCATTAAGAAACATTATATTATGCTCTTCTCCGTATAACATTCTTAATCTTTGAATTACATTATTTATTCCAATGTGTTCTCCCATTCTACTTGATAGGAGCTCTTTGTTTTGAAGTTTACTTAAAATATCTAGTGGATACCCTGGTCCACTATCTTTTATGATGATATAAATGTAATTTTCTTTATCCTTATACTCAATAGAAAGGGAAATTTCCATACGGTCATCATCCATAGATATACCATGTTTGATTGAGTTTTCGATAAACGTTTGTAAAACTAGTGGCGGAATTTTTGCTTGCCTAACAATTGTTTCTATTTTGCAATTAAATTGAAATGTATTACCGTGTAGTAATGTTTGAATATCAAGATAGTCATATATATGAGAAATTTCTTTATCTAATTGGATGAAATTTTGGTTTGATTGAAATAAGTATCGGAAATACTTGGAGGTTGATGTTGCCATCTCCTTTATCTCATCATACATATTTAATTCTGCCATACTATGAATGCTGGATAGACAATTAATATAAAAGTGAGGCTTAATTTGTAGTCTCATAAAGTCCATCTGTATTTTTCTTTTTTCTAGCTTTTGTTCATAAATATTTACTTTTAGCTTCTTTATTTCTGTGATTAAGTCCTTAAATTGAGTATTTGCTTGTTCTAACTCTATAATGCTACTACCTTCAAAGTCTATTGCTGCATTATTGCTATTAATATTAGATAGGTTTTTAGAAAATGATTGAATAGGGTTAATAAGTCTGTTTTTTATATAGCGTATTATGATAAATAAGATGAAGCTGATTATAATAGTTGCAAGTATTAATAGAAATTGGACAATAACAACATTTTTAAAAGCTCCAAAGTGATCAACGGATATATGTAAAGTGAATGGAAGAGAAGTATCTGTTTCCTCAAAATGGAGTCGACTATTAAAAAAGCTATAAGTAGCTTTTTCTATCGTACTTTCCTCTTTCGAGTTAGTTAAAAAACCACTCCCTTTTTTCTCCATTGCAATGGATCCCTCTTCCCCTACATTAATATTATTTAAGGGTAAAAGGATATCTTCCACTGAAATAATGCAAAGAAAAATTCTGTTATCGTATTTTAATAGATGAAATAAGTAGTATGTATTATTAATTTTTATCGGATTCCAAGTACTCATCGTGTCATAGCTATTTAATTCTTCACTTTTATTAAAGAAATAATCTTTTACTTTTAGATAATCAGAGTAATTCATTTTAATTGAAGAGCTATTAAAGAAGTAGTTCTCTTCTTTTAACCCTATGAAGAACTGAAATTCTTTTCCGGTAGTATATTGAAAATCGTTTACTCTCGATCTGAAATTGGACAAGTTCGTAGGTAATTCTGCCATATCTGGGTTATTTTCCATTTTATCTAGTAAAGTATCGTGTGAAATTGTCCAAATCATAAAATGATCAATAGCATTTAACTTATTTTTTGCATTTTCTAAATACAGATTAACTGTATTTGTAATATTATCGATGCTTTGCTTCCTGGTAATAGAAATGGTCAAAATGCTAACTACAATATTTATTATTAAAATAAAGACGATAATAATCATCAAAACCTTTAAGTAATAATTAATGGATCGTGAGGGAGTTTTCTCTATGAGTTGATTCATTATTTCATCTCCAATATTTACATTTATTATATAAAAATGACTAACTATTACTAGCACTATTCCGTCAAGAAAACGATTTATTTGTGAATAAAAGTCGGAATAGTGTTATTTCCTGTATTATCTTTCAAAACGAAGACTAGAAGAGTTCTTAAATTTATTATTTATAGACTGAATTATTCTATTTGTTTTGAATGCGCTTTCTTATAATGATTATATCAAATGAAGGAGGGGGAAGAGGTGAAAAACTCTCTTGTAACAGATAGTACAGCGCCAGCAACGCCACTTATTCAGAAAAGAAATACTTCTAGTTATAGAAGGAAATTTAAGAAAAGTGGGCCTTTATATGTCTTGTTGCTACCAACTATTATTCTTCTAATCTGTTTTACTTATATTCCTATGTATGGAATAATCATGGCTTTTAAAGATTACTCGCCAGCTTTAGGTATATGGAGTAGTCCCTGGGTAGGAATGAAGCATTTTTTACAGTATTTTAACTCCTATCAATTCGGCTTAACGCTGAAAAATACATTATATATTAGTTTATATAGTATTTTGATAGGTTTTCCGTTACCAATTGCTTTAGCCATACTATGTAATCAGCTGCGTATGGGAATGTTTAAGAAGGTTTTTCAAGTAACTACCTATTTACCACATTTTATATCCACTATGGTTATGTGTGGAATGATTCTGATCTTCTTATCACCAAGCACAGGACTAATCTCTAATGTAATTGGGTTATTTGGATTGGAAATGCCAAACCTTCTATCAAGTCCGATGTTATTTAGTAGTGTTTATGTGTGGAGTGATGTATGGCAGCATGTAGGTTGGGATAGTATTATATTTTTAGCCGCATTATCAAGTATTGATCCCACTTACTATGAAGCAGCAACCATGGACGGAGCGAGTAGATTTCAAAAAATCTGGAATATTGATTTACCATTACTTATGCCGACTGCAATGATTTTATTGATATTGCGTGCTGGAAGTTTATTAAGTGTAGGTTTTGAAAAAGTGTTACTATTACAAAATCCTTTGAATCTATCTGGAAGTGAAGTAATTTCTACCTATGTATATAAAGTAGGGATGCAAAATTTCCAATATAGCCTTTCTACGGCAATTGGGTTATTTAATACGGTTGTGAATGTTATTATATTACTTCTTGTTAACTGGTTATCTAAGAAATTAACGAAAACAAGCTTATTATAGAAGGGAGGGGATAGAGTGGAAATCAAAATAGGAAATAAAGTAAGAAGGAAAACAATGCATAGAAAGAGTTGGAATGATCGGTTATTTGACTTTGCTATATATGCTATTGCTATCCTTATGATTGTTATGATTGTCTATCCACTTTGGTTCATAATTATTGCTTCCTTTAGTAATCCAACAGATGTTACCAACGGGAATGTATGGTTTTGGCCGAAAGAGTGGGAATTGGATGGATATATAGAATTATTTAAACAAGAAATTATCTGGAAGTCTTATCTTAATACCATTCTTTATACAATTGTTGGTACATTAATTGCTTTACTTGTGAACATCCCTGCAGGATTTGCACTTTCTAGAGCAGACTTATTTGGGAAGAAATGGATTTCTATCTTTATACTTATTCCTATGTTTGTTAGTGGTGGTTTAGTGCCAACTTACTTAGTTATAAAAGGGTTTGGATTATTGGATACATTCTGGGTAATGGTTTTACCTTTTGCAGTATCTTCTTTCAATATCATTATTGCTAGAACATTCTTTAAAAACTCTATTCCTGAAACACTTTGGGAGGCAGCTCAAATGGATGGATGTGGTACCATTCGTTATTTCTTAACCATGGTGCTTCCATTATCTAAAGCTATATTAGCAGTTATTGGTCTTTGGACTGCAGTAGGAATATGGAATTCTTGGTTTAATGCTTTAATTTATATTTCCAACGAAGAATTGCAACCGCTTCAGTTAATATTGCGAAGAATATTAATATCAAATGAATCACTCCTTGGTTCAGCATCAGGTGAACTTGCTACCGAACTAAGGAGATTGTCGGAAATGATGAAGTATGCAGCAATAGTTGTTTCTACTGCACCAATTATGTTTTTATATCCATTTCTGCAGAAGTATTTTAATCAAGGTGTGATGGTGGGTTCCATTAAGGAGTAGAGTATTCTGCTGTAATAGTAGGATATTTTGCTAAAGAAAATAAAAATAGGGGGAATTCTTTATGAGTAAGAAAAAATGGCTCGGATTGCTAAATATTGCATTGGCAACTAGTTTAATTGTAGGCTGTAGCAATACCTCTAGTACGAAAGAGAAAAAAGATGGTGAATATAAAATAGCGACAGTTCGTTGGGCAGATTGGGGAGAAGATTACCATAAAGGCTTTGTAGAAGAAACAGAGAAAAAAGCAGGAATCACCGTTGATTGGGATACGTATTTAAATTCAGAATGGACAGATAAAAAGGCTGTTTTACTAGCTGGTGGAGACCTACCTGATGCCTTTTGGGGTTCTCTCGCTTTAACAGATGGTGATATTGCGCAAAATCAAAGTTTATTTATTCCTTTAGAAGATTTAATTGAAGAAAATATGCCTAATTTAATGGCTGCGTTTGAAGCTGAGCCATCCTTACGAGCATTAGTTACTTCTCCAGATGGTCATATATATAGTTTGCCTAAAAAACTGCCATTAAGACCAAAGACAGGAAATCAACTGTTCATCAATCAAAAATGGCTGGATAATTTAGGATTGGAAATGCCTGATACGTATGAAGAGTTTTATGATGTATTAAAGGCATTTAAAAATGAGGATGCGAATGGAAATGGAGATCCAAATGATGAAATACCATATGGAGGAAATGTATATGGATTTATGTTGCCATTTGGTGTAACAAAAGGTGGAGAAAAGGCAGGTCTTATGGCAGTAAAGGACGGTAAACCTGTCTATATACCAACACAAGAGGAATACAGAGATGGAATAGAGTGGATGCATCAAGCCTATAAGGAAGGATTAATAGATCAGGAGTTCTTTACACAAGATGAATCTATGGCGGAAGCTAAACGTAAAGATGAAAATGGATCATTAGTTGGCATTGGTTTTGGATGGACACCAGATGCTGTGTTTGGACCAAATGCAAATGAATATGTTCCATTAGCTCCACTTGAAGGACCTGATGGAGAACGATATGTGAATTCAGATACAGAAACATATTCTAGAAATGAATTATTGATTACAACACAAGCTAAGAATCCAGAAAAATTATTACAATGGGCAGATCAGTTTTATACAGAAGATGCTAGTATTCAAACATTCTATGGTTCTTTCGGTGTTGGAGTAGAGAAAAATGAAGATGGAACATATACAGTACTTAGCGTACCAGAAGGAGAATCCGCAGATATATTTGCTTGGACAAATTCTTTCCGTGATTTTGGTCCGAAGTATATTTCAGATGGCTTTAATGAAAAGGTTACATTACCAATGGATAGTGGTGATGGACTAAAACTAGAGCTAGATAAAGAAATCAGTCAATATGCAAGAGAACAATATCCGACAGTGAGTTTTACAGCTGAAGAGATGCAACGTATAAATACTTTAAATGTAGATTTATCCTCTTACGTGAATTCCATGCAATCAAAATGGGTTGTGGAAGGTGGAGCTACAAAGGAATGGGATTCTTATCTGAAGCAATTGAAGCAAATGGGATATGATGAGTTTATGGAGCTACAAAACAAAGCATTTGATCGCTATAAGGAATCTCTTGAATAAAGTAATAAGCCTAAACAGCAGTCGGATCTAGATGGATGACCGACTGCTGTTTTATGAAAGGAGAAATAATACATGGGTTCATTGTTTCGTTTAAATAGTCCACTTTTTCGTTTTCTTTCTAAAACAGTGGATATCGTTATGTTAAATTTCTTATTTATTATTTGCTCAATACCAATAATAACAATTGGTGTATCCTTTACTGCTTTATATACTGTTTCCATGAAAATCGTGAGGGGGGAAGATTATTATATATGGAGGGAGTTTTTTAAAGCAATCAGAAAAAATATTTATCAATCTACGATTATTTGGATACTGATTTGCCTTGTTGGGTTCATTTTATTTGCTGATTTTTATTTTTTATCTAACTTCACAGGGATAGTCAAAATCTTTTTCTTCTGTCTCTCCGTTATATTTTTGTTTCTTTATATCACAATTTCTATATTTGTTTTCCCTTATATCGCTAGATTTGAAGATTCTATTCAAAAAGTATTATTAAATTCATTACTGATACCTCTTTTTCACTTCCCATATTTATTGTTGATTATGGGATTTACAGTAATATGCTTCTTATCTTTTGTCTCCTCGTTTGCTGGCTTTCTATCAGGTATATATATAGCAACCTTTGGAGGATTTGCACTTTTTTCACTACTATTATCATTAATATTCAAAAAGATTTTCTCCAAATATGAAGCGCCTAAAGTTTATGCATAATTACAAGTAAGCCATCTCGCTTAAAAAGGAAAGCAAGATGGCTTATCATTTTTATACTCACCTATTATATCTCTTCACTCTACTCCATTCTCCCATTAACCATTCGATTTTTAAACACTTTAGGAGAGCATTGATTTTGTCGCTTGAAGAGTTTATAAAATTGAGCAAGGTTTGAAATACCAACTTCGTAACTTATTTCTAGAATACTTTTGTCTGTAGTTAGAAGTAATAATTCCGCCTTTTTAATGCGTTTCATATTGATATAGTCAATGAATGACATGCCCATTGTTTTTTTGAAATACTTAATAAAATAATGATAGCTAAAATTTAGTAAGTCACAAGCATCTTCTACTAATATTCTCTCACTTAAATGTGTGTCTATATAATCAAGGACTGGCTTCATTCTAGAAAGGTCATGTGCTTCCGAATAGTGGAGCATATTTTTTGTATCATTTCTTACTAATAATAGGATTAACTTTTTAATAGCATAATTAATGGCAATCTCATATCCTTTTTGTTTTTCCTGACTCTCTCTATGGATTTCCGTAATGATTTGATGTGCTTCTTTTTTTGCCTCTTCATTTTGGGTAAATATGTAATTAAGAAATTCGAGAGGGTTTGTCAATTCGGAAAAGTAATATAAATATGGAAGAATACTTTGATCAAAATGCTTGGCTAAGTCTACTTGAAGTACAACATAGCGCAGTTTACCTTTCCATACTTTACTTGTTCGATGGGGTTGGGATGCACCCATTATTAGCACATCACCAGGTGAAATGGAGACATAGTTATATTTAGTTTGGACAGTTAATGTGCCTTCTAATATCGCAAGAAGCTCCACTTCTTTATGATAATGCCAAGGATATTGATCTACAGGAGTAGACACTTCTGCATGATCATCCTTAATTTCCCATACTTTCAAGGATAATAATGGGTTTTGATAAATTACCTCTTCATTTACCGGTTCTTCATATGTATTCTTTAATTCCATCTAGTCATCTTCCTAACTTCTTTGAATTAGTTACTAAATAGGTGACTTCTTTTTTCATTTATTATATCAGATGAATAAATAAAGAAAGACACAATTGAATAAAAATATGCCAAGATTAGGTATTTTTTAATCCGCTTACATTTTCTATAATTAAGCCATACAAAACAGAGATTGAGGTGCATGAATAATGATTACTATTTGGAACGAAAATCGTCATGAAAAAAAGAATCCACTTGTTGCGGAAATTTACCCAGAAGGTATACATGGCACTATTGCTAGTGTTTTATCGGAAGCTGGATTTGCCACACATACCGCAACATTAGATGAACCAGAACATGGTCTAACAGATGAAGTGTTAAATAATACAGAAGTGCTTGTTTGGTGGGGACATCTCGCACACCATGAAGTCAAAGACGAAATCGTACAAAAAGTACATCAACGTGTACTAGATGGTATGGGGCTAATTGTTCTTCACTCAGGACATTTTTCCAAAATATTCAAAACCTTAATGGGAACAAGTTGTGATCTAAAATGGCGTGAAGCAGACGATAAAGAACGCTTATGGGTCGTTGCTCCAAATCATCCAATTGTGGACGGAATTGGAGAATTTATTGAGTTAGAAAAAGAAGAGATGTACGGAGAGCATTTTGATATACCAGCACCAGATGAACTAATTTTTACAAGTTGGTTTGAAGGTGGAGAAGTATTCCGAAGTGGGTGTACGTATGCAAGAGGGAACGGAAAAATATTCTATTTTAGACCGGGACATGAAACGTATCCTACTTATCACCATAAAGAGATTCAGAAAGTTATTGTAAATGCTGTTAAATGGGCATTGCCAGTAAATCGTAAAAGACCTGTCTATGGAAATGCAAAACCATTAGAAACCATTACAGAAAAGTAATAACAAAGAGGAGGAAGTTAAAATGGCAAAATTAAAGGTTGGAGTAATTGGATGTGGAAGTATTGCACAGCATCGTCATTTACCAGAATATCAATGGAATGAGCAAGTTGAATTAGTAGCAGTGTGTGACATTAACGAAGAAAGAGCAAATCAAGTTGCTGAAAAGTATCAAGTAAAAGCATATACAGATTTTAATAAATTACTAGAAAATAAGGAAATTGAAGCAGTAAGTGTTTGTACGCCAAACTATTTACATGCGCCAATCTCTATCGCTGCGCTAAATGCAGGTAAACATGTACTTTGTGAAAAACCAATGGCTACTTCTGAGGAAGAGGCAGAGCAAATGATTGCAGCAGCTAAAACAAATGGCAAAAAATTAATGATTGGTCATAATCAACGTTTCGTTAAATCACACCAAAAAGCGCGCCAATTAATTAAAAGTGGAGAAGTAGGAAAAATCCATAGCTTCCGTACAGCATTTGGTCATGGCGGTCCAGAGGGATGGAGTGTAGAAGGAAAAGAAGGTTGGTTTTTTAACAAGGAAAAAGCATTCATTGGTGCAATGGGAGATTTAGGTGTACATAAAGCAGACTTGCTTCGCTATATTCTCGATGAAGAGTTTGTAGAAGTAGGAGCATTTGTTGAAACAAATGCAAAGGACTTTTCAAGCGTAGATGATAATGCTGTATGTGTACTGAAATCAGAAAGTGGCATTATTGGTACATTAGCTGCAAGTTGGGCTTATACAGGGAAAGAAGATAATTCTACGGTTATATATGGTGAAAAAGCAATTCTTCGTTTAGAAGATGATCCAAACTATTCTTTAATTGTTCAATATGGAACAGGAGAAAAAGTAAACTATGAGCTTGGAAAAATACAATCTAACGATGCGGGCGGTCAAAATGTCTCAGGCGTTATTGATCATTTTGTAGAAAGTATTACAGAAGATAAGGAACCGCTTATTCCAGGCGAAGAAGGGAAAAAGTCTCTTGGAATCATACTTGCTGCATTAGAATCGAACGAAAAGAAAACGATTGCAAAAATATAAAAAGTAATAATCCCATCCACTTCTGAATAGAACTGATTCAGAAATGGGTGGAATCAGAACGTTAAAAATAAGGATATGTTTGAGAGGAGAATGATTATGAAACTAGGTGTATTTACTGTATTATTCGCAGATAAATCATTTGAAGAAATGTTAGGTGCTGTAAAAGAAGCTGGGATTCAAGCAGTAGAAATTGGTACAGGTGGATATCCAGGAAATAATCATTGTGATCTAGATGCATTATTAGAAAGTGAGGAGAAACGAAAAGGTTACCTGCAAAAGGTAGAGGACCGTGGATTAATGATTAGCGCATTTAGCTGTCATGGGAACCCAATTTCTCCAGAACAATCTTTTGCAAAAGAGTCCCATGAGACATTAATTAAAACAATTAAACTAGCATCCTTAATGAATGTGCCTGTTGTGAATTGTTTTTCCGGAACTGCTGGTGACCATGAGGGAGCTAAATATCCAAACTGGCCAGTCACTCCTTGGCCAAATGAATATAGTGACGTAAAGAAATGGCAGTGGGAAGAAAAGTTGATTCCTTATTGGAAAGAAGTGGGCCATATTGCGAAGGAACATGGAGTGAAAATTGGTCTAGAACTTCATGGTGGATTTTTAGTACATACACCTTATACACTTTTGAAGCTACGTGAAGCAACTTGTGATGCAATTGGAGCAAATTTAGATCCAAGTCATCTTTGGTGGCAAGGTATTGATCCAGTTGCTGCAATAAAAATATTAGCAAAAGAAAATGCTATTCATCATTTCCATGCAAAAGATACGTATATCGATCAGGAAAATGTAAATATGTATGGATTGACTGATATGCAGCCATATGGAGAAGTTCAAACGAGAGCATGGACATTCCGCTCTGTTGGTTGTGGTCATAGTGTTAGTGAATGGTCAGATATGATGAGTGCTTTAAGAACATATGGTTATGATTATGTGGTGAGTATTGAGCATGAAGATCCAATTATGTCTATTCGTGAAGGCTTAACAAGAGCTGTTACCAATCTAAAATCAGTCTTAATAGAAGAAGCTCCATCTCAAATGTGGTGGGTATAAGTCTTAGGAAGGGGCGGGGAGAACAATGACAAAGCTGAAAGTTGCGATTATTGGTTGTGGAAATATATTTCCTATGCATGCACAGTCTATCGTTTCACGTAATGATGCAGAGTTAGTGGCTGTATGTGATGTAAAGATGGAACGTGCAGAAGAAAAGGGAAGAATCTATGATTGTGCAGTATACACAGATTATATAGACATGTTTAATAAAGAATCCATTGATGTTATTCATATTTGCCTTCCACATCATTTACATGCACCAGTGACGATAGAAGCAGCAAAAAGGAAGATTCATATTTTAACAGAAAAACCAATGTCTATTCATTATGAAGATGCAGTAGAAATGGTGGAAGTGGCAAAAGAAAATAACGTAACACTTGGAGTGATTTTCCAAAATCGTTACAACCCAGGATCACAATTAATTAAGAGCATGCTAGAAAACGGTGAATTAGGATCAATCAAGTCTGGTAAGCTTTCCGTTACTTGGGATCGTTCCGATGAGTATTATCAAAAGAGCGATTGGAAGGGAACTTGGGATAAAGAGGGTGGAGGAGTCGTTATAGACCAAGCCATTCATACAATGGATTTAATGAGATGGTTTGTGAATGATGAAATTCAATATGTGGATGCAACAATCAGTAATCGTGCACATGAAATCATTGAAGTGGAAGATGCAGCAGAAGGTGTTATTGCCTATCAAAATGGCATAAAGACGTCCTTCCATGCGATAAATTATTATAGCTATGATGCACCTGTAGAAATAGAACTTCATTGTGAGAATGGGATTGCTAAAATGGTTGCAGATCGTGCGACAGTTCGTTTACATGATGGCAGAGAATTCATTGCAGATAACAACCCTCAAGAAACATTTAACTATGAAAATGGTGTAAAGGGTTATTGGGGTGTAAGTCATGTTAAGCAAATTAATAATTTCTATGATTCTCTAGTAAATGGTATCCCTCTAGATATCACAGGAGAAGAGGCGCTAAAAACACAAAAAATGATTTGTGCTGTGTATGAATCTGGAAAGAAAAAAGAAAGAGTTTATCCTTTAGAATTTAGTAAAAGGTGAACTAAATAAGTGCATTTAGGGGCTGACTTCAGAACCATTTCATTACTATTAGTTTGAAAAATGGTAACTACTAGTAGTGGAATGATTGTTCTGATAGTCTACCCTTTTTTATGTAACAAAAAGCCTTTATGCTCACGCATAAAGGGCTTTTGCAAATTGCTTCATCCATTGTTGGAAGTTGGAAATAACAGTATCTAAAAAGGAAATGGTTGCTTCATCCGTAATATTTCCTAACTCATCCATTTTAGTATGAACTGCTCCAATATACACTTCATTACCAATAAGTACAGGAGATTGTAGCCCAGCTGCAAATAAGATGTCACGTAAATGGGCTTGTGCTTTTACTGTACCAAGATTCCCCATTGAAGCCCCCATAATCAATGACGGTTTACCAATCATAACTTTATCAACACGTGACAGCCAGTCAATGGCATTACCAAGTACTCCTGGTATGGTTGCGTTATATTCAGGTGTAATCCAAAGTACAGCATCTGCAGCTTTTACTTTTGATTTAAAATCAATGACTGCTTTTGGTGCATCATTTTCGATATCTTGATTATAGAAAGGTAGACTTGATAAATCTAAAATCTCTAAATCGAATTGGTTTGCATATCTTTTTTGTACAAACTTCGCTAATTTTTTATTATAAGAATCTTTACGAACACTACCTACGATAGCAACTACCTTCATTTTGTCCACGTCCTTTATTAAATATAGAGAGTTATGAATCTTACAAATACATAATACATTATGATCCAAATTTTCAATGAATGTAAAGTAAATAGATTAATGTACTAGGTATAGAGTTGGAAATTTCCAAAAAAAGTGAGTAGGTTTTTAGAGGGAAAATAAATTCTTTGAAAATTAAAATATAGGAGAAAATTAATATGTAACAAATACAGTGAAATTAGAAACTGGGTATACGGAAGGATTTATCGAACGTTTTAATCGTGTAGGAAAAGTAGAAACAAAAGAGGGATTTGTTGG
>DATMFU010000062.1:0-19542 GCA_035556015.1 Niallia sp.
AAAGTACCAATAAAATTATAACATGTTTGGTTTATTATGATGGAGAAAATGTAGACCAAACCTTATTAAGACAGCATTTATGGATAGGAAAAAATTCTAGATAAATCCTTCCCAATTTTCATAAAACCATTCACTCTGTAGTGTCTTTCTACATAATATATTCAGACTATAACTATACCCATCCCAAAGTTCATAGCTGGCAAAGGCAAGGAGGGTTACACTACTTGAAGGAGAATGAATTTACTCACAAGCCATTATTAACAAAAAGAGAAAGAGAAGTATTTGAACTGTTAGTCCAAGATAAAACGACTAAAGAAATCGCGAGTGATTTATTTATAAGCGAAAAGACAGTTCGAAATCATATTTCTAATGCTATGCAGAAGCTGGGCGTGAAGGGGCGTTCACAGGCTGTTGTAGAGCTCCTTAGAATGGGAGAACTAGAGCTATAATTAATAAAGAAGATGATTTCTATAAGATAAGTTCCATGACAAATGATTTTTCATTTGGTTCAAACTTATGGAAATCATCTTCTTTTACACGTATGGGATAATAAATTTATTGGAAATGAGGAGTAAAATGGAACCTGGACTGGTTCTTTTTTTTATATACTCGTTATAATAAGCTTAACTAAGTATAGGAAAGGAAGTCTTAAAATGACAACCCACTACTTTATTTCAACAATTAGACCTATTCAAGCGTTTCATGAACAAGATAATAACTATCCTTTTATTAGTGGAGAAGCTTATAAAGAATGTTTACCATTTACTTTACCGTATGTTTATGAAATAGGTAGTGATGAATTAGAGCTGATCACCTTTTTAGATGATTTTATGCTTTTAGGAGATCTAGTAGAGTACTATATTTATGAAGAAGGACGTAATGGGATATCTCTTTCCGAAAATTATACAAATGAGAGTCGAACGATAAATTTACTTAAAAAGACCTATAAGGATGAAAATGGAGAATATAAGTTAGATAGTAAGAAGTGGAAAGAAGAACTTTCGAGAAAAATACTTGGTACTAAAAGAAGTGTAACAACTTTTGTTAAAATATAGTCTATAAATAAAGAAGATGATCTCTATAAGTTCCAAGACAATGATATTATCATTCGTTCGAACTTATGGAGATCATCTTTATTTAAACAGTATTAAATACAGCTACTTATTAGATAGTCTGTCTAACTTGTTAGAGATCTCATTTAGAATCCTATTTTTTTCTTTTGCTAATTTATAAAATTTTATGACTGCAAAGATTACTAAAATTATTGGTATTAAATAGAAAAGTAAACCTGATATTTGCAGGATAGACATCCATGCACTTGCTGTTATGTCCATGATTCCCCTCCTTTATCATAAATTCTACTAAGCTAGTTTACTCCATTTAAGCATTGTATTTTAAGGACTATAATCTTTCCCAGAAAAAAATAAGGTTGGTTAACCTTCTATTACATTTACGAATAGCGAAAGGATAAGTTTCATTAAGTTTATTTATTAATAATTCTCCACGAAAAAAACTAAGATTAAACTATTCCTTTTTGGTATTTCTTTTTTTTATGTGGTTTTTCTTAATATCTTTTCTTTTTAACACGAATAAAATAAAAAACAACAAAAACAAAAATAAATAAAACTATTCAAAAATATGCAAAGATGGTATATAATAAAAACAAATAAAAATATAAGAATACGGGAGGATACAGAAAATGGTGAAAAGCTTATGGGAAAATGAAAAGGCTTCACAATTGAATAAAGGACTAGATGAGTTAGTGTATCGATCTAATTTAATTGGTACGGACCGAGCAGTTTGTAATTGGGGTGGCGGGAACACTTCCATGAAAACAATCGAAAAGGATTTTAGAGGTCGTGATGTAGAAGTAATGTGGGTGAAAGGAAGCGGTTCTGACTTAGCAACAATGAAAGCGCATAATTTTACTGGTCTAAAGATGGAAGATATTCGTCCGTTAATCGAAAGAGATGAAATGTCTGATGAGGAGATGGTAGCTTATTTAGCTCATTGTATGATAGATAGTACTCATCCTCGTCCATCTATTGAGACACTTTTACACGCATTTTTACCATACAAACATGTGGATCACACACATCCAGATGCAATTATTAGTCTTTGCTGTGCTGATAATGGAAAGCAACTTGCAGAAGAGATTTATGGAAATCGTTTTGTTTGGGTTCCATATATCCGTCCAGGCTTTACTCTATCAAAAATGATTTCAGAAGGAGTTAAAAACAATCCTAATGCAGAATTAGTATTAATGGAGAAACATGGTTTAGTTGTGTGGGGAGATACAGCACAAGAAAGTTATGAAAAAACAATCTCCATTATTAATGAAGCAGAAAGTTTTATTCAAAACAGAATAGAAGAAGAGAAAGTATACGGTGGAAAAAAATATGAGTCACTTAGCGCAGAAAAAGCTGAGAATATTTTAGCTGCAGTATTGCCAGTCATTCGTGGTGCTGTTAGTGAAGAAAAGAAAATGCTTCTTACTTATGATAGAGGTGAAGATGTTCTTCAATTTGTTAATAGTTATGATGCACCAAAACTTTCACAAGTTGGAGCTGCATGCCCTGATCATTTAGTACATACAAAAATGGTACCGTTATATATAGAGTGGGATCCATCTACTGAAGATGCAGAAAAATTAAAAGTAAGTGTACAGGCTGGAATTGAAAAATTCAAGGAAGAATACCAAGCTTATTTTGATAGAAACAAAAATGAAGGGGATAAAATTTTTGAAACAGCACCTCGCGTTATTTTAATTCCTGGAATTGGTATGGTGAATACCGGAAAAACAGTAGCAATGGCAAATGTAAGTGGCGCATTATACCATCGTGCAATATCTGTTATGAAGGGTGCAACAGCACTGGGTAATTTCGTTTCTCTCAATGAAAATGAATCCTTTAATGTAGAATATTGGCCATTAGAGCTATATAAACTATCTTTAGCTCCAAAAGAAGCTGAATTTTCTCGTAAAGTTGCCTTTGTTACAGGTGGAGCAGGTGGTATTGGTAGTGAGACTTGTAGATTACTAGCTTCAGAAGGTGCACATGTTGTATTAGCTGATTTAAATTTAGAAGGAGCAGAAAAGGTAGCGGCAGAAATTAATGAAGCGTATGGAGAAGGTCGTGCTTTAGCTGTAAAGATGGATGTTACAGATGAAGAAGCAGTTCAGGCTGCATATAAAAAAGTGGCACTTACTTTTGGTGGAGTAGATATTATTGTTAACAATGCAGGCCTCGCAACTTCTAGTCCATTTGACGAGACCACTTTAAAAGAATGGAATCTTAATATGAATGTCCTTGGTACAGGTTACTTCTTAGTTGCTAGAGAAGCATTTAAACAAATGAAAGAACAAGGTATTGGTGGAAGTATGGTCTTTATCGGTTCCAAAAACTCTGTTTATGCAGGCAAAAATGCGGCAGCATATAGCTCTGTGAAGGCGATGGAAACTCATCTTGCTAGATGTATTGCTGCAGAAGGTGGAGAATTTGGTATTCGAGTAAATTCTGTATTACCTGATGCAGTTCTACAAGGCTCTGCTATTTGGGGTTCAAGTTGGCGTGAGGAAAGAGCTGCTGCTTATGGAATACATCCAGATCAGTTAGAAGAACATTATCGTAAACGTACTACTTTATTGGTCAACATTTATCCAAGAGATATTGCAGAGGCAATTGCTTACTTTGCTTCATCCAAAGCGGATAAAACAACGGGTTGTATGATTACAGTAGATGGTGGGGTTCCGGCAGCATTTACAAGATAAGTAAATAGAAATATGTCCGAATGATAAGATAGCTTTTAGCATGGTTAAAGCGTGTATGAATCCTTTTGTAGGATCATGCACGCTTTTCTATTTGCGGATTAATTAAAATGCTTTCATAATAAGAGTATAAAGCTTCCGAATATGAGGTGTAGAATGAAAGAGATTCTCTTAAAGGAATTAATGGAATTAAATGAAGAAGAAAGAGATATTTTGAACCATAAAGGGGAAGTAATCAAAGATCTTTATACTAGTCAGTCAAACTTTATTATTGAAAGTGGAAAATTTCTAAATAAAAATAAGATGATTACGGTAAGAAAACATACGAGATTCATCGATTTTCCTAAACATCGGCATAATTATATAGAAATAAATTATGTTGTGAAAGGAACATTGACGCAAACAGTTGGGAATGAAACCATTACGTTAAAGCAAGGAGAATTGCTGTTTTTAAATCAACATATCGAACATGAAATAAAAGCAAGTAAGGAACAAGATCTCGTAGTGAATTTTATTATCCAACCATCTTTTTTTGAATTTATTTTTCAATATCTACATGGGGAAAATAAAATTACAGATTTCTTGATTAATAGTTTATATAATCAAACACAAAGTGGACAATATTTATATTTTACCGTATCAGAGGTTTCCGAAATTCAAGATATTATAGAAAAAATATGGATGGAAGAAAAAAACAATACATTATTTTTAGACTCTACCATGAAGTTATATATGGGATTGCTAATCATTGAGTTAGCAAAAAATAGCGATAAAATAAAACAAAATACAGAGGTATCTACACAGCATTATTTGGTTGTAGAATCATTAAAATATATTGAGGATTATTATAAAACTGGAACCTTACATGAATTAGCTGGGAAATTAAAGCAATCATCTTCCTCCTTAAGCAAACAGATAAAAAAAGCTACAGGTTCGACCTATAAAGAATTGGTGCAAGAAAAACGTTTGAACAAAGCAAAAGATTTATTGGAAACAACTTCTTTCCCTATTCGAACAATTGTAGAGGAAGTTGGATACGATAATATCAGTTATTTTTATCGTATTTTTAAAGATAAGTATAAGGTAACGCCAAAGCAATTAAGAGAAGGATTAGTTAAATAAACTAGTCCTTTTTTTATGAGGAAATTTTTATTTGTAGGAAAATAAGGACAACAAATAAATAATTTTACGTTATTTTTTTCCCAGGGTATATCTTTTACTATTATAAAAAGGAAACGTTTTCAAACATTCGTAGGGAGATGTGAAATATGAAAAGGTATACCCTAGCTGTAGACATTGGGGCTTCAAGCGGGAGGCTAATCCTTGGTTGGATGGAACTTGGAAAGCTTATGCTTAAAGAAGTACATCGGTTCCCAAATAACATCGTCAAAAAAGGACAATATTATTGCTGGGAAGTAGACAGATTATTTTCCGAAATTAAAGTAGGTATACATAAATGTAAAGCGCAGGGAATAGAACCAGAAAGTATTGGAATAGATACATGGGCCGTTGATTTTGTATTATTAGATGAAAATGGAGAGTTATTAACAGATGCAGTTGCCTATCGTGATGAACGAACAGATGGCATGATGGAAGATGTTTTCCAAAAAATAATGAAAGAAAGATTATATTTAGAAACAGGTATTCAATTTCAGAAATTTAATACTATCTATCAATTACATTCGTTAAAAAAGAATCAGCCAGAAATACTAGATAAAGCTAAAACTTTTTTGATGATTCCAGACTATTTTAATTACTTATTATCTGGAAAAGCTGCAAATGAGTACACGAATGCTTCCTCCACGCAATTGTTAAATGCCTTCACAAAGAATTGGGATAAACAAATACTAGAAACCTTAGAGATTAATAGGGAAATGTTTCAAGAAATTAAGCTGCCAAATACAATACTAGGAAATTTGCGAACAGAATTAGTAGAAGAATTTGGTTTTGATATGAAAGTAATTCTGCCTGCTACACATGATACAGGATCTGCTGTAATTTCCGTGCCGGAGCTTGGGGAAACCATTTATATTAGTTCGGGAACGTGGTCACTTATCGGAGTAGAAAATCCATTTCCGATTTGTATCACAAAAGCACTAGACTACAATTTTACGAATGAGGGTGGAGTCGATTATCGCTATCGTTTCTTGAAAAACATAATGGGGCTTTGGATGATTCAAGAAGTAAGAAGAAATTATCAAGATCAGTATACTTTCGCTGAATTTGTAGAACTAGCTAAAGAAACAGCAAACTTTTATTCCATTGTAGATGTTAATGATGACCGTTTTTTAAAACCGGAAAATATGATAGAGGCTATTCAAAGCTATTGCATAGAGACTGGACAATCTATTCCACAAACACCAGGAGAGGTAGCAAAATGTGTATATGATAGTTTAGTAGAAAGCTATGTTAAAGCGATAAGTGAAATTGAGGAAATATTTGAAAAGCCATTTCCAAGCATTAATATCATTGGCGGAGGTTGCCAAAATGAAATGTTAAATCAATTAATTGCAGATGCAACTAAAAAGATGGTATATGCAGGACCCGTAGAGGCAACTGCAATAGGAAATATTGTTTCGCAACTTATTGCATTAGGTGAGATCTCTAATATACAAGAAGCAAGAAAAATAATAAAGCATTCCTTTGCAGTAAAAAAATATGAAGCAAAACAAGTTATTCAATAGAGGAGGAACAAAAATGTCCGTAAAAGAAAATTATGAATTAGCTAAAACACAATATGAAAAGTGGGGAGTAGACGTAGACGAAGCCCTTGAAAAATTGAAAACAGTCCCTATTTCTATCCATTGCTGGCAAGGAGATGATATTGGAGGCTTTGAGGTCAATAAAAGTGAGCTATCTGGAGGAATTGATGTAACAGGAGATTATCCAGGAAAAGCAACAAATCCAGAGGAACTAAGAAGTGATTTAGAAAAGGCACTCTCTCTAATTCCTGGAAAACATCGTGTCAATTTACATGCCATTTATGCAGAAACAAATGGAGAAGTTATAGATAGAGATGAAATTGAGCCAAAACATTTCGAGAATTGGGTTAATTGGGCGAAAGAGAATGGCTTAGGGCTAGACTTTAATCCGACCTTATTTTCCCATGAAAATGCTTCTGAAGGGTTAACGTTAAGTCATCCAAATGAAGAAATTCGTGAATTCTGGATTCAGCATTGTATAAAAAGTAGAAAAATAGCAGAGTATTTCGGGAAGGAACTGGGTACACCAGCATTAACAAATATTTGGATTCCAGATGGTTATAAAGATATCCCAAGTGATCGTTTAACACCTAGAAAAAGATTAAAAGAGTCACTAGACAAGATTTATGCTGTTGAAATAGATGAAAAATATAATCTTGATGCAGTAGAAAGTAAGGTTTTTGGAATCGGATCGGAATCATATGTAGTTGGTTCCCATGAATTTTATTTAGGATATGCTTTGAAAAATAATAAATTATGCTTAATGGATACAGGTCATTATCATCCTACAGAGACTGTTTCTAATAAAATTTCTTCCATGCTTTTATTCTCTGATAAATTAGCCTTACATGTATCAAGACCAGTTAGATGGGATAGTGATCATGTAGTTATTTTAGATGATGAACTAAAAGAAATTGGTTTAGAAATTGTTCGAAATGATGCATTAGATAGAGTAATCATTGGCTTAGATTTCTTTGATGCAAGTATTAATCGTGTTGCAGCTTGGACCATTGGTACAAGAAATATGATTAAGTCCTTATTAAATGCTTTATTAATACCAAATGAAAAATTAAAACAGTTACAAGAAGAAGGTAATTTTACTGAAAGATTAGCATTAATGGAAGAATTTAAGACATATCCATTCGGAGCAATATGGGATTATTATTGTGAGGAAATGGGAGTACCAGTGCGAGAAAACTGGTTAGAGGAAGTAAAAACATACGAAAAGGATATATTTAGTAAAAGATAACCATCTTATAAATGTAAAAGAAGAAGCTCTAGTGAAAGCTGTTAATAAGCTATTCATTAGGGTTTTTTACATTTAGTGAACTAATATTCAACAACGAAAAGAAAACCCTTTCAATACCTTAGAATTCACCCCCCTACCTTAGTTTTATCTCCTACCAACAGCTCGAATTATGCATTATTGTAGTTATATAGAATAATAACTTTTTAAATCATTGCACAAAGAGAAAGCGGTTACTTAGTGTTAATCAGAAAAAAGGAGGAACTAATGATGGCAAATAAAAAGAAATTTGTTGCTAAAAATGTGACAGGTTGGAAAGCAACTATTGCTGTTGCAATGGCCAATTATATTGAAGCAGGATCCATTATTGCAGCTGCAAGTAGTTTAACTTTATGGCAGGCATATTTAAATATCGACAGTATTGGAGTTGGATTGCTCAGTGCTTTAAGTGCAAATGCATTAGGAGCAGCAATTGGGGCATTAATTGGTGGACCACTAACGGATAAATTTGGGAGAAAATTTATTTTTAGCTATGATCTATTAGTTTATATGATTGGTGTCGCATTAATAGCAGGTTCAGTTAACTTTCCTATGCTTCTAATCGGAACTGTAATTACGGGGTTAGCAGTAGGAGCCGGAGTACCTGTGTCTTGGACGTATATTGCAGAAGAATCACCACAAGATAAACGGGCTGCGCATGTTGGAACAGCACAAATGGCATGGTCAATTGGACCGGCAATAACTTTCGTTTTAGCAGTCTTAGTAGCACCACTTGGTTTACTTGGTTCAAGACTTATTTTTCTACATTTATTAGTAATCGCTTTCGTTGCTTGGTATATTCGTCGTGGTCTTGATGAGTCAAAAATGTGGGAAGAACAACAAGAAAAAGAAAAAATGGAAGCCGCACAAGGAAATAATAAAAAAACAAATGTAGTAAAAGAATTATTGACCTTAATGGCAAATAGACAGGCATTATTTCTATTATTAGGAATTTATTTATTCTGGAATTTAACAGCAGGAGCGATGGGATATTTTATGCCATATATTTATGAAAATGTAGGTGGATTAAGTACTGCACAAGCTAACCTATTGCAAGCTGTATTATGGTTATTCACTGTTCTCACTACATACTTCATTTTTATGAAGTTAGGGGATAAACTAAGTAGAAAGAAAATCTTTAGTATAGGAGCGGGAATGGGGCTCATTGGTTGGATCGTCCTTACATTTATGCCAATGACTTGGCCAACTTTAATTATCTTTGTTCTGTTATGGGGATCTGCAGCGGGGATAGGTGCACAAGCGTTCTACGCATTATGGACAAGTGAATTATTCCCGACTCGCTATCGTGCTAGTGCACAAGGGTTAATGTATTTCTTGGTTCGAACAGGAATCGCTGTCTGGTCCTTTATCTTGCCATTACTAATGGATACCTTAGGATTTACTACTGCTGGGATTGTAATGATTGTGTTCTTAGCCATTCATATGGTAATTGGCATAATAATGGCACCAAATACCCAGGGGAAAACCTTACAACAAATTGAAAAAGAACGATATGGCAATGACTTAGATAATTCTACAGCATATAAAAAAACGGTTTAAGTGTATTCAAGTTTTTTTATCGTAATGAAATTTAAGATAATACTTAAGTGTAGAGTTGTTAAACATCTACACTTTTTATTATGAATAAAGTATCTTCTTCTTTTTTATGGTATATTAAAAGAAAATAAATGAATTCAAAAGTAAAACAAAACAAATAAAAATATTCATAAAAAAAGAGAGGAAGATAAGGGTGTTAGTTGTAGAGCGACGGAGGAAAATAGTAGAGTTAGTAAATCAAAGGTTAAGCATCCGTGTTACCGAATTAAGTGAAATTTTTTCTGTTACAGAAGAAACGATTAGAAGGGATTTAGAAAAGCTTGAGAAAGATGGTCTTTTAAGCAGAAGTCATGGAGGAGCAGTAAGCGTTGAAAAAGAGCCTTCTGAAGTTCCCTTTATGGAAAGAGAAGTAACAAACGCAAAAGAAAAAAAGGCAATTGCGATGGAAGCAGTCAAATTAATTGAGCCTGGTGAACAGATTGTTATGGATGGAAGTACAACTGCTTGGTTTATGGCTTCTGAGTTACCTGATATGCCATTAACCGTTATTACTAATTCTATTAAAGTTGCTTTAGAATTAAGTAAAAAAGAGCATATAAAAGTAATTTCAACAGGTGGTATGCTTCTGTCAAAATCATTGTCTTATGTTGGACCATTAGCAGAAAGGTCTTTAGAAAGCTATCATGTAAGTAAGCTGTTTTTATCTTGTAAAGGGATACATATTTCAAGTGGACTAAGTGATGCCAATGAATGGCAGGCACTTTTGAAGAAACAGATGATGAATATAACTTCTGAAACCATTTTATTAGTTGACTCTAGTAAATTTGGTGTAAAAACATTTACGCATATTGCAGGAATGGATAAAATTGATCGAATTATTACCGATTCCGATATACCAAATGATTATCGAGAATGGTTTATAGAAAAAAATATGCCATTAATACTGGTGTAAATAATTGTTTTTATATATTTTATTTGATGTTAATAAATGCTTTACTATAATGACAGGCAGGTTATAGCTGGCTGTCATTTTTATTTACTAGATAAGTGTCAGTCGTTAATAAAAGAGAACAAAAGGAAAAGGAAAGAAACAAAAAAAGTTTCTTTGTTATTCTTTTTTTATTATAATAAAGTAAAAAAGGTAGGTGAAGTTTATGCCTTATAAACTAATCTTACTATTGGTTGTATTATTAATTGTAAGCGGATGCAATAATGAAGGAAGACAACAAAATTATAAAATTATTTATAAAGGGGAAGGGAAACAGTTAATTGAATCGGATGAAAATAGTAACCAAAAATTTACGATAGCTGTTATTCCTAAAGTAAGTGGCATTCCTTATTTTAATATGGTGGAGGAAGGAATGAAAGAAGCAGCAAAAGATTTAAATGTAGACGTGATCTTTTCTGGTCCACTTATTGCAGATTGGAAGGAACAGAAGAGACTTGTAGAAAAATTCATAGAAAATGATGTAGATGCTATTGCCATTTCTGCAAATGATCCCGAAAAACTAGGTTCTGTTTTAAATAGTGCAAAGAAACAAGGTATAAAAATTATTACATGGGATTCTGATACAAATAAACAATACAGACAATATTTTGTAAATAGTGTTGATCCTGAACTTTTAGGAAGGCACGTAATGGATACACTTTCTGCAAATTTAAATGAAGAAGGTAAGTATGCAATTATTACTGGGTCTGAAAATGCAGCAACAGTAAAAGAATGGACAAAGTGGATGCTAGCTCAACAGCAAGAAAAATATCCTAAAATGGAATTGATAGATGTCGTGGAATCAGATGATGATCCTAAAAAAGCATATTTGCTCGCAAAAGATATGATAAAAAAACATTCAGATATTAAAGGGATAATTGGGAGTACTTCTGTAGGTCCTCCATCCGCAGCTCAGGCAGTGATGGATGCAAACAAAAAAGGGGAAATCCAAATAGTTGGTTTATCAAGTCCCAACTTACTTCGCCAGTATATAGTAAATGAAACAATAAAAATCGGCACTCTTTGGAGTCCTAAAAAATTAGGCTATTTAACAGTTAGCATAACGAAAGAAGCTTTATTAGGAAACAAAATTGTTGATAATATGTCTATTCCAAATGTTGGGGTTATTCGATTAAATGGGGACAGCGTTATTATGGGTCAGCCGATTGACTTTACTAAGGAGAATATTAATCAATATGATTTTTAACAACATAATAACTAGGAAAATAAAAGATACACCATTAAAAATAAAACTAGTTATTACTTACATATTATTGACCGCAATACCGATGGCGATTATTGGTTATATAACATACAAAGAAAACACAAAGGCAATAGAAGAACAGGTAGGGGAGTATATTCCTAGATTATTACATCAGGCGAATATAAATATTGAAAATGAATTGCTACAATTAAATGAATTGCCAGAGGCAATTTCTAATTCAAGTGACATTATGGCTATTCTAAGGTCTAATCCGTATAAAGATAAATCTCAATACTTAAAAGATCAATATACGATAGAGAGTTTTTTGGCGAAAACTTATCTAGATAGTAAAAGCTCTGAAATAATTGGAGCATTTTTATTAACGAATAAAGGGAACTATTCTAGTGTGAAAATTCCATACACGGGATTTGATCTGAATAAGTCCAAAATTCCGTTTGGAGAAATGCATGAATTATCAGGGACATCCCAAATTGTATTACCAAATGAAATCACTTTATCTTTTCAAGATAATTCAAATTTTATTTTATTAGTAAATGAGATTAAAGATGTTGAAAATCGCAAAAGTTTAGGAACATTAGCATTAGCAGTTAAAGTAAGTTTTATTGAAGATATTTTAAATGATATTGATAAAGAAGAAAGAGCAACCATGTGGGTAATGGATCAAAATGGATATATTATTTTTCATCCAAAAGAATCACTGATAGGAACGGTAGATCAAGAGATTACTAGTTATCCTTTAATAAATGGAAGTTTTCGAACAACCTATTCTAATAAAAAAAATATCTTATATAGTTTAAATCAGTCGGAAGAAAATAGGTGGATTCTCGTTCATAGCATTCCCATGCAATATTTAACAGAACGTACAGATGCTGTTAGGAATGTAACTATTATTATCTTTCTTTTGTTAATTATCGCAACGACCATCCTTTCTGTTTTTACTGCATGGTCTGTAACAAAGCCACTCCAAACACTGAGTAAAGTAATGAAAAAAGTGGAAAAAGGAAATTTACATATATCAATACCTCCAGGTAATAAAGATGAAGTAGGAGTATTAGCTGATACCTTTCAATCCATGTTAAATCAATTAAGACAATTAATTAAAGAGAATTATGAGAATGAACTTAAGCAGAGAGATGCTAAAATATATGCTCTCCAGTCGCAAATAAACCCCCATTTTATGTATAACACCCTAGAAACGATAGGTGCCGTAATTGAAGAAGAGGAATCAGAACTTGCATTAGAAATGGTTGTGATCTTAGGTGAAATGCTTCGTTATTCATTAAGTGAAGGGAAAAGATTAGTTCCTTTGCAAGTAGAGATTAACCATATAAAAAATTATTTAACTTTGCAGAAGATTCGATTCGAAGATAGAGTTCATTTCTTCTTTGAAGGAGAGGATTTAATTGGGAAATACTATTCACCGAAATTTATTATTCAGCCAATTGTAGAAAATAGTTTTAAATATGGCATGTCCTCACGAAAAGTTTTATCCATATCTATTAAATTTGAAATTCAGCAAAATACATTACACATTACTGTCAGTGATAACGGGCCAGGTATTGATAATAGTAGGATGGTAGAAATTCAACAATCCTTAAATGAAACAGACTATTTTTCGAAGGAAAGTGGATTAGGATTAGTAAATGTTAATGCAAGAATTAAAATGTTGTTTAATGAAAATTATGGTTTATCGCTCCAAAGTGAAAACGGAGAAGGAACAACTATTAATATATCAATTCCATTATTAGAAGGTGAGTGTTTGAATAAATATCAAAGTCTGGAAGAGAGGTGATTCGAATTGGATAAAGTCAGAGTAATCATAGTAGATGATGAACCGAGAATCAGAAGAAAAATGATTCGTATCGTTGAATCCTGTGGAGAGGACTTTGTTGTGGTGGGAGATTTTTCAGATGGAAAGGAAGCATTTGAAAAAATTGAAAACAAAGATTCGTCTTTTGATATACTACTTACAGACGTACAAATGCCTGGGATGGATGGATTGGAGCTTATTAATTCTTTAAAAGCAAACAGATTCTTTGAATCGATTATTATTAGTGGATATGATGAATTCACCTATTTACAAACAGCTCTTAAAGAAGGTGTCTCCAATTATTTATTGAAGCCAATTAATAAAGAGGACATGAAAGTGGAGCTCCTACAGCTAAAGGCGAAAGTAAAGAAGAATAGAGCAAATGCACTGGAAAGAGAACGTTTAGAAAATCGAGCCCATGAGTTGCATTATACAAAACAAATCCATTTTCTAAGTGAAATATCGATTTACAGACAAGCTGGACAAGGTAGTCAATACTATTGGAATCGTTACTTTGGAGAAAATACCTATCAATTACTTTATGTATGCATCGATCAGTCTCCTAACCAATTATCCATACACCATTCAATGAATACTAGTATAGAAGTGGAAAAAAGTATAAAAAATTGTTTAGATAGTTTATGTAAAGATTTCTCAGTGAAAAAGTGGTTGTGGAAAGATGAAGTTTTCTCCTTTTGGCTATTAATCCATATGCCTGAAAACGAGTTGAGGTCATTGCCAACAGAAAGAGTTGTTTATTCCCTGAAACAGACTGTAAGAGAAGAAATAAATTATGGAATTTCTATTGCTATAGGAAGTGGAATTGCGAATTTTGAGAGCTTTCTATTAAAAAAGAAGGACTTAGAAGAATTGATGCAAAATCGAATTTTATATGGAAGTAATAAGATTCTTTGGTTAAATTCTAGCGAAACAGATTGCAGAAAAAGTTCTGAAATTATTAGCAAGGAATGGATAAGGGATATGGAAACAATACTTTCTAGTTTAGAGCGCATGGACAAAGAGCAGCTAATAGAATCATTGAATAGTTATTTTAATAAATTAAAACAAATAAAAACTGCAGCCAAACTAGAAGAGGCCGTTCAACTGTTAGGAATTAGAATCATCAATAGATGTATGGATTTAGAGGGTTTCGGGAAAGAAGGAGAATCTTTCAAAGAAGTATTGTTAGTAACGGAAAATTCTACTGATTTTTATCAGTTAAAGGATAAAGTGAAGATATGGTTGCTAAATGTAATGGACCGACTTAATAATGCAAATAGTATGGATGAGGACTGTGTTCAAAAGGCAAAAGAATATATAAAAACACACTTAGGAGAAAATTTAACCATTAAATATATTGCCCAGCATGTATTTATGAGTCCTACCTATTTTAGTACGTATTTTAAAGAACGAACTGGGGAGACTGTTTTAGATTATATTACTAAAACTAGATTGAAAAAAGCTGCAGAATTACTTCAATCGACGGATTTGAAAGTTGTAGATATATCTTATAAATTGGGCTATCATGATACAAAGTACTTTAGTCGTCTTTTTAAACAAAAATTTGGGGTTACTCCTTCAAAATATAGAGAAAAATATTTTTCATACAGACAATAAGGGAATTCTAAATTAAATAATGATTTTTATCATAAGAATGTAACTCCGGGAAAATAAAAACTGCCGCAAATAGGCTCTCTTTTTATTAACTCCTAGGAGTTTGTTGTTTTATTGAAACCTTTTTATATGTACTTATTTAGATAGAAATCTCCCTCTGCAATTATGCTTTCATTTACGCGGAAAGTAATATTATTCTCGCTACTTTAGGAAAATTTTTTAATATCTAAATGTTTAATAAAGTAAATCAAACTAGGTAACGCATTTACGATTTCCAAGTTGTAGATTATAATGAAAGATAATGAGATACGAAAATTGTCGTACGTGAATATTAGCGTATATTTATAAATAGCGAGGTATATAAAAATGACTGAAGACAAAAACTCAAAAGAGTTATTAGATACAATAGCTAAAATTGAAAAGGATATGCGATATATATCTGGAATCATTAAACAAAAAGGTAGAGAGATTCTAAGTAATTACACAATCACTCCTCCTCAGTTCGTTGCTTTGCAATGGTTATTTGAAGATGGTGATATGACGATTGGAGAACTTTCTAATAAAATGTATTTAGCTTTTAGCACAACGACAGACCTTGTTGATCGTATGGAAAAGAATGTGTTGGTTCAACGTGTAAAGGATCCGAATGATCGTAGGGTAGTTCGTATTCATTTATTAGATGAGGGAAAACGACTAATTGATGAAGTAATCAAAAAGCGTCAAGCCTATCTACAAGAAGTACTTAGTGATTATACGACAGAAGAATTAGAAGAATTAAAGAAAAATTTCATGCGTTTACATCAAGAAATGCGATAAAAATGAGGCGGTTTTTTGGAAAGAGCAATAGGAGTAATAGACTCTGGAGTTGGCGGTTTAACAGTGACAAAAGAAATAATGCGTCAGCTGCCATATGAAAATATTATCTATTTAGGAGACACAGCGCGTTGTCCTTATGGTCCGAGAACAGGGAAAGAGGTAAAAGCATTTACTTGGGAATTGACCCGTTTTTTATTGAAGAAAAATATTAAGATGCTTGTTATAGCGTGTAATACGGCTACTGCTGTTGCGTTAGATGAAATAAAAGAAAGTATACCAATACCTGTTATTGGAGTCATTGTACCAGGTGCACGGACAGCAATTAAAGTAACAAAAAATAATCATATAGGAATGATTGGTACAATTGGAACGGTAAAAAGCAAGGCTTATGAAAAGGCACTGAAGAAAATAAATAAAGAAGTGCAAACAATAAGTTTAGCATGTCCTAAATTTGTTCCATTAGTGGAAAGTGGCGAGTATGATGGACCAGTGGCGAGAAAAATTGTAGCAGAAACATTGTTACCATTAAAGGGTACAGACATTGATACCCTTATTCTCGGATGCACCCATTATCCATTACTCGGAAAAGTAATTCGAGAAGAGATGGGCAAAAAAGTGAAGGTGATTAGTTCTGGTGCTGAAACAGCACGAGAAGTTAGTACTATCCTACATCATCAAGATGAATTAGCTTCCTCCAACAATGTGGTAAGTCATCAATTCTATACAACAGGTTCAAGTAATATATTTGCAAATATTGCATCTAACTGGCTTGAGCGAAAGATTGAAATGGTAGAAACAATAAAATTATAATCCATATGTAACTGTTCAGTTTGTGCAATAATCTTATAGATGTTGTAGAAGCCGAGCAGTTTTTTCTTTATATATAGCTTTCTTCTCTCCTACTATGTATTAATTAATTTTGGCAGTAAAAAACAATGATTTAGGATTATCACTCTAAACTATTGGACTAGTATATAAAAAAATCCTTAAAGAACGGTCTAAAAATAAAATAGGCTCGTATATATATTAGTACAAACTGTCTTAGGAGTGATAAAGATGTCTAAAAAGAACAAGCTAGCCTTAATCTCAGCGGCTTTAATATCATCTGCTTTAATTTCTGGATGTAGCTTAATTGGCGACAAAGAAAGTATTGACCCACCTCAAAAAACTACCTATGAAGAGGGAGCAACAAAAGATAAAGAAGCAAAAGAGACTTCTGGTGAAGTTGCTACAAAAGATTCGATGCCTGTTGAGTTATATTTAATGGACAAATATGGGTATGTAGTTCCACAAACATTAAATTTACCTAAAACCAATAGTGTAGCAAAAGAAAGCCTTGAGTATTTAGTTAAAGATGGACCTGTTACGGAGATTCTGCCAAATGACTTTCAAGCAGTATTACCACCTAATACAGAAGTTAGTGTGAATATAAAAGATAAGGTAGCATCTGTTGATTTTTCTAGTGATTTTGTAGACTATGAGGCAAAGGATGAAGCTAAAATCTTACAATCTGTCACGTGGACGCTCACCCAATTTGATTCGATTGATTCCGTTCAATTGTCTGTAAATGGCAAGGAATTGAAAGAGATGCCAGTTAATAAGACACCTATTCAAGGAGCATTAACACGTGCTGATGGTATTAATATTGACACAGAAAATGTTGCTGATATAACGAATACAAAACCGTTGACTGTATACTATTTAGGTGGAGAAATGGATTCCTATTATTATGTACCAATTACAAAACGAGTTAGTAATATAGAAGAAAATGATGTTGCTGCTGCTGTTGGAGAATTAATTGAAGGTCCTAGTAATCTAGGAGGAGCTTCATCTCTAATGAGCTTTTTAACAGATGATGTAAAATTACTAGATGATCCAGTAGTAGAAGATGGGAAAGTTACATTAAATTTCAATGAAAACATTTATTCCAGTGGTTTAGATGGAGAAGAGAAGGTAGTAGCTGATGAAGTCCTAAATTCCATAGTGTTATCATTGACGGAACAAAAAGGAATTGAAAGTGTAGCAGTGACTGTTAATGGAGAAGCAGATTTAGTAAATGCAGAAGGAAAGACATTAACGGAGCCTGTTACTCGTCCTGAAAAAGTAAATACTGGTAGTTTCTAGAATATAATAGTAGAAAAAAGGATGTGCTTTTAAAAGCCATCCTTTTTGTTGTAGGTAGAATACTAGGTTTTGCATTCAGTGGACGCGATGAATTTTCAGTAGTAAACTTATTATAGAAGAATATAATTACGTGCCTGTTATGAAGGAGAATAAGTTTATGAAAGAATTAATTATTGCTACAAAGAACCCAGGTAAGGCGAAAGAATTTGTTCAACTTTTTGAACCACTTGGTTTTCAAGTCAAGACATTATTAGATTTTCCTGAAGTGCCAGATGTAGAAGAAACAGGGACAACTTTTGAAGAAAATGCTTTATTAAAAGCGGAAACTATCTCTCGTTTGCTTAATAAGGTTGTGATTTCAGATGATTCTGGTCTTATGATAGATGCATTAGATGGGAAGCCTGGAGTATATTCTGCCCGGTATGCCGGTGAGCAGAAAAATGACCAGGAAAATATGGATAAAGTATTGAGAGAGCTGAAAGATGTACCTACAGAAAAAAGAACAGCACGCTTTTGTTGTACACTCGCTGTAGCTATTCCAGGAGAAGAATCGTTGACGTATACAGGAACATGTGAAGGACTTATTTTAGAAGAAAAAAGAGGAGAATATGGCTTTGGATATGATCCTATTTTCTATGTAGTCGAAGAGCAAAAAGCAATGGCTGAATTAGCACCTGAAACAAAAAATAAAATAAGTCATCGTGCTAATGCAATTAGCCAACTAAAAAAACAGTTGCCAGCTGTGTTAAAGGAAGGAATCTAAATGAAAGTACTAATTGTTAGTGATAGTCATGGGTTTGTTTCTGAACTAGGTGTACTAAAAAAGAGACATGAAAAGGAAGTGGATCTATTTTTACACTGTGGAGATTCAGAACTTTCTGCAGATGAAGAAGTGATGGAAGGGTTCATCACAGTACAAGGAAATTGTGATTATGAGGATAGGTATCCATTACAAACTGTTCAAGAAGTGAACGGAAAAAAGATTCTTCTCACACATGGACATTTATATGGTGTTAAAACAAGCGTAAACAATTTAGCATATAAAGCCCAAGAGGTTCAGGCAAATATAGCTTGTTTTGGACATTCCCATTACTTAGGAATGGAAATGATTGAAGGAGTTCTTTTTATAAATCCAGGTAGCTTACGATTACCACGAGGAAGAATGGAACAGACATATGTCATCTTATCGATTGAAGAAAATCAATATGTTACAGAAGTGTATGACTATCATAAAGGGTTACTCCCAGATTTAACATGTACATTTCCTTTTTAGGTGTAGTTAACAATCTAATGAGGAAGAAAAAGATTCTTCCTTATTAGAAAAACTTTAAAAATCTTATTGACATCAGTTAGTATAAGTCATATAATAAATAATGTCCTGATGACATAATAGTGAATTACATAACATGTCCCAGTAGCTCAGCTGGATAGAGCAACGGCCTTCTAAGCCGTCGGTCGGGAGTTCGAATCTCTCCTGGGACGTATCTTTACTATTTTAAAACATACTCATAAGAAGTTAATATCATTTTGTCCCAGTAGCTCAGCTGGATAGAGCAACGGCCTTCTAAGCCGTCGGTCGGGAGTTCGAATCTCTCCTGGGACGTAATAGGTTCAAATAGTTGAATCAAATGAAATGCTCCAAATCCTTATTTATA
>DATMFU010000063.1:0-7810 GCA_035556015.1 Niallia sp.
AAGAATGTCAGAGAATTTCTTTATCGAAAAATTTAGTATAACGAATACAAAAGTAATGAATCAGGTAAGTGATAGGCTTGAAAACTATCATTATTCCATTGTCTTATCATCAAATAATATTATTCAAAGTAGTACGATAAAGAATGTGTTAACGAAAAACGAGAGCAATAAGGAAAAAATGAGCTCTTTTTATAATATGGATCAACAAATGAAATATATTAAGTCAAATTTAGATACCTATGAAACGGAAATTGTACTTAATGGCATTAATGGAGTAAATTATACAACCAACCGATCTTACTTTCCTGTTAGTGATGAAGAATTGCAAAATAGTATTGTTAGAAAGAATACGTTACAATCACCTAGAAAAATTCTATATCAATCTTTTCCATTACAAGGAGCTACTTCAGATACAAAAGATAAAAACTATATAATTGCTTCTAAAGCATTAATGGACCCACTTTCAGAATATATTTATGGATCCATGTTTTTCGTTATTTCAGAGAGGGAATTCAGAAAATTTTATACAAATTATACAACGGACGGCAATAATGTATATATTATGAATGGATCAGGGATTATCTTATCTAGTAATGAATCTAAGTATATTGGAAAGACACAACCAGAATTTAAACAGTATGCTGAGCGTTTAAAAGAATCGAATACTTCCTTTACAATTGAATCTTTTAAAGGAAAAGATCAAATTGTTTTACTTTCCTATATACCTTCTTTCGATATGTACTTAATAAATCTGATTGACAAGGAAAAGGCAATCGGTGATTTACTCAATAAAAAACAAATATTTTTACTTTGTTTAGAAATCGTAATCATCGTGTTAATAGTTGTATTTTTTATTTCAAGGCTAATTACAAAGCCATTGTCTATACTTGTAAAAGAAATCTCCAATACATCTAAAAATGAATTTCATCGATACATAGATGTTAAAGGCATATATGAGACAAGGGAAATAGGCAATGCCTTTAATTTAATGTTAGATGAACTTCATGAGTATGTGGATAAATTATTAATATCACAGAAAAAGCAAAGAAATGCAGAGCTAGAAGCACTACAGCAACAAATTAATCCCCATTTTTTGTATAACACACTTACATCCATTAAATTTATTGTGATGCAAGGAGACAAAAAAGAGGCAGAAATGGTGATAAATGCTTTTATTTCCTTGTTGCAAAATACCATTGGAAATGTAAGTGAATTAATTACAGCAAAACAAGAAGTAGAGAATCTAAAGAATTATGTATTTATCAAACAGAAAAGATATGGATCAAGAATAAATGTTCATTACTTTATTGATCCTCAATGTTCAGAATTATTAATTCCTAAATTGGTTCTGCAACCATTTGTTGAAAATGCTTTTTTTCATGCCTTTAATATAAAAGAAAATGGTTATATTCATATTCTAATTTGGAAAGAAAAAGGTCAGTTAATTTGTGAAGTTATTGATAATGGAGATGGTTTCAAGATAGAAGATTCAGACACACTTCCAAGTACAAAACGTAACCAACAGCTATTTAAAGGGATTGGGATAAGAAATGTTGATGAACGAATCAAATTGTTATATGGAGAATCCTATGGAGCTGCAATCACTAGCCAATTAGGAGAAGGAACAAAAGTAAGATTAACCCTCCCGATAATCAGAAATGAGTAGTTAGGTATGCACTAACTTGAGTTTATCTACTCAAGTTAGTTTTTTTATTACTAGTAGATTGAAAAAACAGATAAAAATAATCCTAATATCAAAAAAAAATACAATTTTTATTAGTCACGATAAAAATTGTATAAAAATAGTACAAATGAAAGTAAAATATCTCCTAACTGAAAAAGTGGAGCTAGTGATAAGATAAAAACAGAAAATGATAACGTTTTCAAAAAACAAAGGGGGTTAAACAATTGAAAAAATTTCTTGCACTAATGTTAGTAGGAATTCTTATATTGAGTGGTTGTTCATCAGGAGCTGGATCAAGTGGTAGTTCAGACAAAGATGCTAATGAAATTACACTTTGGGCTTGGGATCCTAACTTTAATATTAAGGCAGTAGAATTAGCTAAGGAAGCATATAAACAAGAAAATGCAGATTTAAATGTAAAAGTAATAGAATATGCACAAGCTGATGTGATTCAAAAGTTAAACACTAGTTTAAGTTCAGGATCAACAAAAGGGCTACCGAATATTGTCTTAATAGAAGATTATCGTGCACAAGGATTTTTAAAAGCGTACCCTGACATGTTTTTTGAGTTAACAGATTATATGAAGTCAGAGGATTTTGCTTCTTATAAAATTGCACCAACTAGTTTAGATGGGAAAAATTATGGAATTCCATTTGATACAGGAGTAGGTGGACTATATGTAAGAACAGATTATTTAGAAGAGGCTGGTTATTCGATTGATGATTTAGTAGGAATGGATTGGGATAAATATATCGAAATAGGTAAGCAGGTGAAAGCTAAGACGGGAAAACATATGCTGACACAGGATCCAAAAGATTTAGCACTAATCCGGATGATGATTCAGTCTGCTGGTTCCTGGTATATGAAAGAGGATGGAGCTACGCCAAATATCGTTGGAAACGAAGCTTTAAAAGAAGCATTTTTAACGTATAAGAAAATATTGGACGCAGACATAGTGAAGCCAGTATCTGATTGGAGTCAATTTGTAGCTGGATTTAATAGTGGAGATGTAGCTAGTGTTCCGACTGGTAACTGGATTACTCCTTCAGTAAAAGCAGAGGCTTCTCAATCTGGTAAATGGACGGTTGCTAATTTTCCGAAACTAGCTGGTGTTCCTAATTCTGTGAATGCATCTAATTTAGGCGGAAGTTCTTGGTATGTATTAAATATTGATGGCAAAGAGAAAGCGGCTGAATTTTTAGGGAAAACATTTGGATCAAACGTTGATTTCTATCAGACACTCGTAAAAGAGATTGGTGCAATCGGTACCTATATACCTGCTTCTCAAAGTGAAGCATATCAATTAAGTGATGAATTCTTTAATGGTCAGGCAATTGTACAAGATTTTGCTAAATGGACAGAGCAAATACCGCAAATTAATTATGGATTACACACTTATGCAATTGATGACATTTTAGCAATTGGAATGCAGGATTATATAAAAGGAAAAGATTTAGATGAAGTACTAAATAATGCACAGAAACAAGCAGAAGAGCAAATTAAATAAGAGGTAATACTAGAAGAAGTACTTCGAGAATGAGAAAGTTTTTATAGAGTTTCATTCTATAAAAAAAGAAGTTCTCGAAGTATTTTTTAAAAGGTAAAAAATAGTTAGGAGATGATACAGTGATTGTAGCAGAAAAAAAACCGGAAGTATCTCGTCCCCCATTACCTAAAAGAACAAAACATCGTTTAAAGAGTACGATTATTGGATGGTCATTTGTATCTATTGCTGCTATTATGATCGCAATATTTTATTTTTATCCTATGATTCAGGCTCTTATACTTTCATTTCAATCAGGAACAGGTACAAATCTTCAATTTGTAGGAATGGATAATTATACACGACTGTTCAAAGATCCAACGTTTATAACAACTGTAAAAAATACAGTGATATACCTCATTGTCCAAGTTCCATTGATGATTTTACTAGCATTGATTCTTTCTGTGCTATTAAACAATAAAAATCTTAGACTTAAAGGCTTTTTCCGAACGGCCATATTTTTACCATGTATCACGTCCCTCGTTGCTTATTCTGTCATTTTTAAATATTTATTTAGCCAAGATGGAATCATAAATATCATGCTAATGAAGTTATCTATAGTCGGGGAACCAATTCAATGGTTAACAGATCCATTTTGGGCAAAGATTACAATCATACTTGCCATTACTTGGAGATGGACTGGTTACAATATGATCTTTTACTTATCTGCTTTACAAAATATAGATTCATCCATTTATGAAGCAGCTAAAATTGATGGTGCTTCTCCAATCCAGCAATTCTTTCGTATTACGATTCCAAATTTAAAACCAATCATTTTATTTACATCGATTACTTCTACTATTGGGACTCTTCAGCTTTTTGATGAAGTAGTGAACATTACTCAAGGTGGACCAGGGAATGCGACTGTTACTATTTCCCAATATATTTATAACTTATCGTTTAAATATACACCTGATTTTGGATATGCAGCAACGGTGTCCTATTGTATTGTCATAATGATTGTCATATTCTCTATCATTCAATTTAAAGTGGCAGGTGATAAAAATTGAAATGGAATAAAGTAAATCAAGGTATTGTTTATATCGTACTCGTCTTGGCCACTATTGTATCTCTTTTTCCGTTTCTATGGATGATTATTAGTGCTACAAATAAGTCGGTAGATGTGACAAAAGGAAGATTGTTGCCTGGATCTAACCTTTTGGAGAACATAAAGAATTTATTAGCATCAACAGATCTTGCAACAGCACTTATGAATTCGGCAAAAATTTCTATAGCTACTACCATTTTGTCTCTAGTTATTGCATCTCTAGCAGGTTATGGGTTTGAAATTTATAGAAGTAAGGCAAAAGATATCGTCTTTAATATTTTACTATTATCTATGATGATTCCATTTGCTGCCTTAATGGTACCATTATTTAAAATGTTTGGTTCCATTTCACAAGTCTTACCGGCCATTGGTATTGATACATTACCTTCTGTCATTATCCCAACGGTTACTACAGCTTTTCTAATTTTCTTTTTTCGACAAAGTACAAAGATGTTTCCAAAGGATATATTAGAGGCTGGAAGAATAGATGGATTATCGGAGTTAGGTGTGTTTGTTCGAATTTATATTCCAACAATGAAGACAACTTATGCCGCAGCAGCCATTATTACCTTTATGGCAAGTTGGAATAATTACTTATGGCCATTGGTAATCCTTCAGACACCAGAGAATCAAACGATTCCACTGCTTATTTCCAATCTAGGCTCTAGTTATTCACCAGACTTTGGTTTAATTATGACTGCTCTAGTCATTGCTACATTGCCAGTTGCTGCAATTTTCTTCCTTCTTCAGAAACATTTTGTAGCTGGAATGATGGGCTCTGTGAAATAGAAAATGGTATACAGTAGACAAGATACATTACATGTAATACGTTCTATTAACAAACTAAAAATACCATATTAGTAAAAATGGTGCATAGAATTAAATGATAGGATAATTCCTATACCTGAAAATCTATTAACTAACAATAGAGGAGTGTAAAAATGAAAACGATGCCATCCTTAAATTGGTTAGAAGACCTAAGTATATTTTCTGTTAACCGACTACCTGCACATTCCGACCACAGATATTATGGGACAAGAGAAGAAGCGATTAAGAAGGAACAAATGAAATGGCAGCACTCTTTAAACGGGAATTGGAAGTTCAACTATAGTGTAAATCCAGATTCACGTCCTGAATCCTTTTTTGAAAAAGAATTTAACTGTGATGGTTGGGAATCGATTTCTGTACCAGGTCATATACAATTACAGGGGCATGGAAACCCTCAATATGTAAATACGATGTATCCATGGGATGGGATGGAATCGTTAAGACCACCAGAAATATCAAAAGATCATAATCCAGTTGGAAGCTATGTGAAATATTTTACTGTACCAGAACACTTTGTAGACAACCCAGTGTTTATCTCATTCCAAGGTGTAGAAACTGCTTTTTATGTTTGGTTAAATGGTGAATTTGTCGGTTATAGTGAGGACTCTTTTACTCCGAGTAATTTTGAGCTCACGCCATACATACAATCGGGAGAGAATAAGCTAGCTGTGGAAGTTTACCAAAGAAGTACAGGGAGTTGGCTGGAGGATCAGGATTTTTGGAGGTTTTCTGGTATTTTTCGTGAAGTCTATTTGTACACCATCCCAGAAATTCACGCTAATGATATTAAAGTAAATGCAAGCTTAGATGAGACTTATTCAAAAGGAAGCTTAACTGTAGAGTTAAAACTTACTTCTACAAAAGGAAAAGGTAAATTCATCCTTACTGATAAGGAAGGAGAAACTGTAGCCTCCTCAACTTTTCCACTGGATGAGTCTACACAGCTAAGCGTGGATCATCCTAAGCTTTGGAGTGCGGAGTCTCCTTATTTATACAGCCTTTACATTGAGTTGTATACAGAAGATGGTCGTTTAGTAGAAGTAATTCCTCAACAAGTAGGTTTTAGAAAGTTTGAAATGATTAATAATGTCATGTGTTTGAATGGAAAGAGAATTGTTTTTAAGGGAGTAAACCGCCATGAGTTTCACCATAGAAAAGGTAGAGCAATTGGTAGAGAAGAGATGCTATGGGATATTAAGACATTAAAATCCAACAATATTAATGCAGTTCGTACTTCTCATTATCCAAATCAAAGTTATTGGTATGAACTTTGTGATGAATATGGAGTATATGTAATTGATGAAATGAACTTGGAAACACATGGTTCTTGGCAAAAAATGGGGGCAGTGGAACCTTCATGGAATATTCCAGGAAATCAATTAGAATGGTTACCCATTGTTAAAGATCGTGCTGTTTCTATGTTCGAAAGAGACAAAAATCATCCATCTATTGTAATTTGGTCATGTGGAAATGAATCATATGCAGGGGAAGTAATTCTAGCAGTCTCTCATTATTTTAGAGAGGTAGATTCAACAAGACTTGTTCATTATGAAGGAGTATTTCATAATCGAGAGTATGATGCTACTAGTGATATGGAGAGTAGAATGTATGCTAAACCTGCTGATATTGAAAAATACTTAACAAGTAATCCAAAAAAACCATATATTAGCTGTGAGTATATGCATGCAATGGGAAATTCACTTGGGGGAATGCACAAGTATACAGAATTGGAACAAAAATATGAAATGTATCAAGGTGGATTTATTTGGGATTATATCGATCAATCCATTGTGAAAAAGGATAGGTTCGGAAAAGAATACTTCGCTTATGGAGGAGACTTTGATGACAGACCAACAGATTATGAGTTCTGTACGAATGGTATTGTATATGCAGATAGATCCTTATCACCTAAAATGCAAGAAGTGAAGTTCCTTTATCAAGATTTTAAACTATCTCCTGATCAAACTGGCGTAAGTATTCGAAATGAAAGTTTGTTCACCAATACAAAGGATTTTGTTTTAGAATATACATTGTTTTTGGAAGGGCATAGAAAATATCAAGGTTCCGCAGAAATAGCCATTGAACCAGGAAAAGAAGGAAGAGTAACTTTTGATTTTCCTGACGATGCTTTTTCGGAGGAAGGAGAATATACTGTCATTGCCTCTTTGGTTTTAAAGGAAGATACAGTATGGGCAGAAAAGGGACATGAAATTGCTTTTGGACAATATATAAACCAAATTGGGAAACAAGAAAACAAGGAAAATCAAGAGTTCGTAAATAGATTAAAAGTAGTAGAGGGAGATGTGAATATAGGGGTACATGGAAACGACTCCTCTATTCTATTTTCCAAACAAGCAGGCAGTCTTGTTTCGTTGAAATATGGTCGTAAAGAAATGATAGCTACTCCTCCAACACCTTTATTTTGGAGGGCAATGACAGATAATGATAGAGGATATGCACAAGGATATCATTCTGGATTATGGTATGCAGCAAGTCTTGCAAAAAAATGTATAAACGTAGAATTGATTCAAGAATCATCGTTTGTCAAAGTATGCTTTACCTATCAATTTTCCATTCATGAAAAATTGAGAGTGACTGTTGAATACACAGTTAAGTCGGATGGAAGCATAGTTGTTAAGTCGATTTACAATGGTGCAGATAGTCTTCCGCCACTTCCTATTTTTTCCTTATCCTTTAAGATTCCTG
>DATMFU010000064.1:0-35382 GCA_035556015.1 Niallia sp.
ATAAATCGGCATCTTGACTATTTAAATGGATGAATAATGATTCGTTTTGTTTATAAAAATCATTAAAAACTATATTATACTTGTTTAAAATTCGTTTTATTGTATTAATAAATGCATTTTTAAAATCAATCATACTATAGATACTTATTTTGGATTTACCAAAGTTATCTATTAAAACCTGACTAATTAGTTCTCTTGCACTTTCAAATTCACGATTTTGGATATATTTTATTAACATACTTTCCGTTTCTACACTATAAGAATATTCTTTTTTTGAGGGTATTGAGTTGTTGTCTTGCGTTACAATGTCCGTATCAATGAAAGAAAAATTCAGATCCATTTCAAGAGAAACTTCTTTGAAAGCCCTTGGTAAATCAGTTATTGCTGTGAAACTCTTAGAAATAGAGAAAGTAATTTTCACTCCTAATTCAGATCCAATTCGATGAGTCATTTCATCGAGTACTGATAGAATATTTTTTTGATTTTTTTCTAAGAAAAACAAGCAAAAACATTTATAGTTTATAGGAAATGATAGAAATCCGTAGTTAGTGTTTTTATCTTTAAAATTAGACAGGATTTTTTTACGTACTATTAAAATATTGCTTTCCGTTAAATCTGATTCCCATTTAGAAATTCCATCAGTAGATAGAATAACAAGAGTACCACCTTCCTTATATGGATTTAAACGAAGGGGAACTATTTTATTTTGAATGTCTTGTTCTGTAATGTTTTGATAAATAAGATTCTTGAAAAAGCTTTCTTGTAAATCTTCTAACGAATTTTCCTGTAATTGTACAAGGTTCTGGTTCACAGTATTTATGTCTTGAATAGTTGATATGATATATTCCAGCTCATTTTTTATGTAGGAACTAGCTAATGATTCATCCTTCCTGATGTTCTTTATAATTTCCATAAAAGGAGAATAGTTTTTTTTGCTGAAGGAATAGGTTAATAGAAACCCTATTAATAATGAACCAAACAAAATTACCATAATACTTAGTATCGTTTTTAGAGGTAAGACCATCATCTCATTTAGATTGACAACATACAAATAGTGTAAAGTTGGAATGGTATTTGAACGTTTTTGGTAGGCAGTTTTATCCTCTATCGTTTGCTCCACAATCTGATTTTCTATCATTACACCACTTTTAATGAAAGGCAATCTCTCCTTATGTTCAGATGTGGTGTAATTTAAATTAGCTCCATCAACAAGGCCAAATACTCCACTATTGTTAGGAAGAGTTGTTATTAGTAAATCTTTCTTTTCCCAAACAATGAAGAAAAATAAGTTTTTCTGTTCTTGAGAGTAGAACTTTTTTTTGACAATAATTAATTTATTGTCTGCATCGAAGCAACGCAAATCATTGTTATCTTTAGATTCCATAAATTTTTTTAGTTCTCCCATATTTTGATCCATATAAGTGAACGCTAAATAATCCTTAAATAAAAAATATCCGTCAGAACTAGTAATACTTTCCCCAAATCCTTTAGAAACTGCGATATTAAAGCCTGATTGATGACTTGAAAAGAGATTACCAGTTAAATCATTAAATAAATGATTATAAACTTCATAATTAAATGAGTTGCTATTCAAAAAATCTACAATGCTCTGCTGCTGGGAAATTAGGTTAACTGCATTTAATGAGACATCTAATCGATAGTCTATTAGATTACTTTCTCTCTCTAAAAACAACTCATTCATATTATTCCATTTCATCCGATTTCGACTACGTTCTTGAGAGACAGTAACTACCATAATAATTAATGTATAAACAATGATAACAATTAAGAATGACAGAAAAATTTTTTTGAAAATAGCTTTTCGAAACAAACTTATCATCCTTTCCTTGTTATATTCATCTATGCGTTTCTATTTAGATTATAAATACCTAATTTAAAGCATGTCCCATATAACCTAACCATGTTAAAAATCTATAGATAAAAGATAAATAACATCTTCTATCTATAGATTTTTTCATTATGATGATACCTTTTGTTTATATCATCACACTTTCTTACAAAATCCGAATCGTTTTAATTTCAAAAGGTTGTAACGAGATGGTAATAGCATCTTGTATTTCGCGAGCTTCTTCTAAATCCTTTTCAATCAAGTTCGTTTCGTTCCAAGCATTACACTCAAACAAAGGTTTTATCGTAACTGTTCGTTCACTACCTAAATGGTCATGAAGTCGTAAAATCAAGCCTTGTTCATTTTCAGCTGGTTTTATTGCGTCTATACAAATACTCTCTTTAGTTTGTACTTCAAATAGATTGTTAATTGACTCTCCTTTTAACAAAGTAAGTGGTTGATTTATAGCCCAAGCTTCTTCTACTGTTCTACCTTCTACAAAATCACTTTTATGTGGAAGTAAGCTATAGGTAAATTCATGCTCCCCAATATCTGCTGTTGGATCTGGATAAATACTACCTTTCAGTAAAGTAATTCTCATTGTTTGATCCTTGATATCATGACCATACTTACTATCATTTAATAAACTAACTCCATAGTCTCTCTGAGATAAGTCTACCCACTGGTGAGCTACTGTTTCGAATTTTGCCATATCCCAGCTCGTATTCCAATGTGTTGGACGTTTTACATTTCCATATTGAATATCGTATGTCGCTTCCGTATTTCTAATATTCACGTCAAAGCCAGCTTTAAGAAGTTGTTCCCTTTCTTTCCAATCAACTTTTGTAATAAAATCAATTCGACGTGATTTATTATAAACCTTCATTACTTGGATAACTTTAGAAGTTCCGATAGTGTAAACAAACTCCACGGAAGCAAATAGTTGATTTAAAGCGATGATTTTAATAGAATCAGCTACTAGATCCCTTCCTTTTTCTTGATAAAAAATGTCAATGTCCCACGCATTATAATTCATTGGTTTATCTTCAAATAATTGTAGTCTGTTTCCTAAACCACTCTTGATTAATACTTCTTTTTTATTTTCTTTGTCATAAATTCGAGTTAACTGACCTTTTTTATTCCATTGTAGTAAGTAATATTCTGTTTCAAGCCCGTCATCTAAGGCTTTTGCAAAGCTATTACCTAATTCTACTGTGTTCTTTTCTTTAAATTGAATGATGGAAGAACCTAAAGCAGGTATACTTGGTGTTTCTATTACATATCCATCTTCACAAGGAACTGCTATTAAGGATTCTCCCCTATCTGTTACGAATTCTCCTTTTCCTTTCACTTCAACTTTTACTAGTTCTTTTCTTTCCCATCCTGCTGAGTTAAAGATTTGCCATTGATTTTGTACCGACTCGTTTAGCTGTTGATAGAGATTTTGGACAGAACTTATAACTTCCCCGATTTCCATCTTATGATCTTGATACACCTCTTTTATGGAGGAACCTGGAATTATATCATGGAATTGATTTCGTAATAAAACTTCCCACATATCATATAGTTCTTTTTTTGGATAGTTAGTGCCTTTTGCTTTATACATAGTAGAATATAAAATTTCTAATTCACGAAATGCTAATTCTAATTTACGGTTCATTTTTTTGACGAACGCTTGGGATGTATATGTTCCACGGTGATATTCTAAATACAATTCTCCATCCCATGTATGAACATATTGATCTGTGTTTGCTACAGTTTCATGAAGGTTGGCAAAATATTCATCTGCACGGCCAGTTTTAATATTAGGGAGACTTGGAATTTTATCCATTCTGCGTCTATTTTCCAGCATATCTCTTGTTACACCGCCACCTCCGTCTCCATAACCATAAGATAAGATTAATTGCTTGTTAAAATCTTTATTTCTATAACCTTGGTAACTTCCTAAAACTGTTTCTGGCTCGAGCTGACCATTATACGTATAGAACCATTTAGTAGCCCAATTATTGTCTACTAGATTTCGACCAGGTTCTGGAGTAGTAATAAAATGCGTCAGTACTTCAGAACCATCTATGCCTCTCCAAACAAATGTATCGTGGGGCATGCGATTGTACTGATTCCAGCTTATTTTCGTCGTCATAAAGGTATCAATACCACTTTTTTTCAATATTTGTGGTAATGCCCATGAATATCCGAAAACATCAGGCAACCATAAATAATGAACATCCTTATCAAATTCTTCTTTAATAAACTTAGTTCCATGAAGAATCTGACGGGTTAATGATTCCCCAGATGGAATATTACAGTCTGCTTCTAGCCACATTGCTCCGTCTACTTCCCAACGGCCTTCCTTTATTCGTTTTTTGATTTGTTCATATATTTCTGGATAATCTTCTTTGATGAATTTATAAAGCTGAGGCTGAGTCTGTAAGAAAATATACTCTGGATACTGTTTCATTAACTGCAACACAGTTGAAAAACTACGAGCTGCTTTTTCTCTCGTATGTTTTAAACGCCATAACCAAGCTACATCAATATGAGTATGACCAACTGCTGTAATGGTAACTAATGCTCGTTTACCGAGTGAATCAATTCCTTCTTGTAGGCAATTATTTGCTACATGAATACTATTATAAAATGTTGTACTACCTGCATAGGACCAATCAATACGTTTAAATGATTTATCAAGTAATTGCAATAAATCAAATTTATCTGTATTTTGATCATTTAACTGTTCAATAGTTTTATATACACAATCGGCAGTAAAATAAAGATCATCACAAACTTCATGTAGAATCGATGAATCTGCTAGCTTAAATTTATGTGATTGAATCTGCTCAGGTCCCCCACCTTCTAAACCAGACCACAATTTCAGACTAAGGGTCACTTCTTGTCCGTAATATTCAGGATCAATAAAAACTTCTTTATGATTAGAATCCACTCCTTGATAAGGCTTACCATTAATGAATAGCAACGATTCAAAACCGGAATTAAAGCCTCCTCCTGTTCGGCCAAAATCAAAAAGTAAAACAACTTTTCCTTCTGTTTGTGGCACCTGATACTTTGTCTGAATCCATAAGTAGTAATCTCTACCTTCCCATGTATCTCCTACTAAAAAATCCTTCCAATTACTTGTATCTTCTGGTGGATATTTTGCCTGTTTCTCTACATCCTCTTGCACTTTCCATCCAAGTAATGGATTACGTTCTGTGTAACGATATTCGCTTAATTCTTTAATCCTAGCTTCTAATTTTTCCATTGTAAAAAACATAAGCACCTATCCTTTCGTAGCTCCGCCTAAGCTGAAGCCTTTCGACATGAAATTTTGTGATATTGTATATAAAACGACAACGGGTAACGTATAAATTACGGAAAAAGCTGCTAATTTCCCATAGTTAACCATTCCGAAATTCCCAAAAAACTGAAAGATTGTCACAGATGCAGGCATTTTTTCCGGTGTTTGGATCAATATATAAGGGACAAAGTAATTTCCCCAACTACCTGTAAAAGTGAAGATTGCTACTGTAAAAATGCCTGGGAGCATTAAAGGTGCAACAATTTTTTTTATGCCTTGCCATATCGAAGCTCCATCGACCCATGCGGACTCTTCTAAATCTAGTGGAACAGAATCCATAAAATTTTTCATCATCCAAATCCCATATGGCAGAGAAGATGCTGTTAAAAATAATGTCATAGCAATTAAGGAATCTTGGAATTTCAAATAGAGAAATAGCTGAAAAACTGGTACAATAACTGCAGTCATCGGCAAAGAAGTCATAAATAACACAGTCATCATAAAGCTATTCTTATACTTTAACGAATAACGAGATAATGGATAAGCTGCTAGTATACATGTTAAAACAACTAATATTGCTTGAGATCCAGAAATACCTATTCCGATAAAAAAGGATCTGAGGATAGTTTGATCTGTTAAAATCGCCTTAAAATTATCTAATGTTAATTTTTCTGGCATTTTGAGTGCCTGAATAGCACCTGTATCTATGGAAGCAAAAAGCATCCATAACAATGGCAACAAGAAAAGGATAGCCAAGATTGTAAGAATCATATAATGAATCATTTTTTCTATTTTATATCCTTTTTGTATCAACACTCCTCACCTACACTTTCACTCTCAATGTCTTCATATAAATTAAGCTAGCAATTGCGCCTAATAGTAATAAGACGAAAGATATAGCAGTTCCATATCCTAATTGATAACTAACAAAAGCTTGCTTATACATAAATAGAGGCAAGGTTGCCGTACTTACACCAGGACCGCCACCAGTCATTGCATATATCAATGTGAAAACTCCGAGTGTTTGCAAAGTAACTAACATCATATTTGTTGCAATCGTTCCTTTTACCATCGGCACGGTAATATGGCGAATTACTTGCCATCGACTTGCTCCATCAATAATGGCCGCCTCTTCAATATCTTTAGGTATGTCATCTAAGGCAGCTTGGAAAACCATCATTGAAAATGCAGTCCCTCTCCACATGTTGGCAATAACCACACTTGTCATTGGAAAAGTGAATAACCAAGCAATTGGTTTAATATCGAAAATTCCTAATAACCAGTTTGCTGTTCCACTATCACCTAGAAATGCTACCCAACAGAAAGATACAACAACTTCGGGCGTTACCCAAGCAGCGATGATTATTAAACCAACTATTCTTCTAAAAGTTTTATTTTTCTCTTTCATTAAAAATGCTATCAGAAAACCAAAAAAGCATTGTCCCAATACAGCAGAGAAAAATACAAATATAATTGTATTCCATACACTCGTGCGAAATTCAGGATCTTGAAACATACGTGTGAAATTTTCAAAGCCAATAAATCTTAGCTGACTTGCTTCCACTCCAGTTAAAGCTAAGTTCGTAAAAGAGAAAAACAATGTAAGCACCATTGGTCCAATAAAAAAGATCAAAAGTAAAAGCCAAGATGGAACTAAAAAAATGGCTGCTTTTACAGGATCAGATAATTTCTTTTTTTTCTGCTGCATTGTAATGGAGGTTTCCAATTTCATCCCACCCTTTTATAAGAGCGATAAAAACAAGCTTTTACCGCTCTTATTCATTCTTACTGTTCTATATTTTCTTCACCAACAATTCTAGTTACATTTTTCGCATAATCTTTCGCAGCCTGTTCTGGAGTTTTACTACCAGTCGCAACTGCTTCTACCATATTTTGAATTTCCACAGAAACATTTGGATACTTATCATTTGCTGGACGGAAATGGGCATTTGTTAGGAACCCTGTAGCTTCCGTAATAAATGGTTGATTTTTATATTCTGCTACCTCGGCAGAATCATCCCGTACTGTTAAATTACCTTGAGCAACAGCACGAGCTGCCTGTTGTTCTTTTCCTCCTAATGCTTGAATTACTTTCCATGAAGCATCATGATTTTTTGCTTTAGCAGGAATCGCCCATGTCCAACCACCAGACATTGTAGTAGTGCCTGGTTCTTGTCCATTTTGTGTTGGCATTGCTGCAAAGCCAAATCTTTCTTGTACATTATCAATCGGTACTGCACCATTTTCTGTATAGTTACCAGCACTCCAGAAACCATCCAAGATGATACCAGCTTGATCATTTGGGAACTTATCTTGGAATAAAACAGATCCATAGTTACTATTAATCGCAATGGATAGTGGTGGGCCGAATTTTTTCTTGTTATAAACAGTGTCAATAAACTTCAATGAATCTACAATTCCTTCTGTATTTACATTCCATTTTTTCGTATCGGAATTGAATAATTCATCTTCTGTTCCATAAAGTAACATTTCAAAAGTCTGCATTGATACAGACTCACCATTAGCTTTTGCTACTCCCATCGAAAGAGGAATCACATCAGGTGAACTTTCTTTTATTTTTTCGGCTGCCTCTAAAATTTCATCCCAATTTTTTGGTTGCCAATCCTCTGATAAACCAGCCTTTTTAAATACATTTTTGTTAAACCATAGTCCTCGAGAGTCAGATGTTCCTGGAACAGCATATATTTTTCCATCTTCAGCGATTGATCCAGACTTTAAATTTTCCGTATAGTACTGCCATTGATCCCAATTATTTACATAATTATCTAATGGAAGTAGATATCCAGCATTTGCATCTGAATTCAACATAAAAGTATCTTCAGCTACAACATCTGGTGCAGTACTTTCAGATTGCATCGACAACGCAACCTTAGAGAAATAATCTCCTTCACTAGCTGTAATAGGAGCTAAAACAATTTTGATATCTTTATTTTCTTTTTCAAATTCTGGAACAAATGTGTTAGATAAATATTTCTTTAGTGTGTCATGTTCTCCTGTATCTCTCCAAGTAATTTTCACAGTCGTTTTTCCATCGCTACTATCTTGAGAAACTGAATCACTTCCGCTAGAACATCCGACCAATAAAAGAGGTACAGCTAATAATGATACAATGGCTCCTTTTAATCTTGAACGAATCTTCATCTTTCTCCCCCCAATTATCATTTTCTATTACAGGATTACTGCTGCTTAGCAATGTAAGCACTTTCAATTTATGATGTAAATCCACATTTTTCAATCTACAATATCTAAAGTAGTCCATATTATTTATCATTTAGTTAAAAATTTGGAGATTTGAACAAAAAATAAATATTTAGTTTTTAACAAAATTCATAATATTTCACATACTATTAGTTGAATATTTTTCAATAAAAATAGAAAAACCAGCATCTATTCATTTAACTCTATCTTTTAAGAAAGGAGTGAAATAATTGATGCTGGTTTATCAATAGTATTTTTCTATTTATTTTTCCGGAATCCTGCAAGCTTTTCATAAATAGCTCTTAGTTTTTTTTCGTCGCCTGCTTCTGTAGGATGATAATACTGCGTACCTTTCAAACTCTCTGGCAGATATTCCTGGTTCACCCAACCTCCAAAAGTTCCAATTGGGAAATCATGTGGATATATATAGCCAACATGACCTAATGCTTTGCTACCTGAATAATGACCATCTCGAAGGTGCATCGGAATATCGCCAACCCGGCCATTCCTCACATCATTAATAGCAGCATCTAATGCTTTATAGGCAGCATTCGATTTAGAGGATAAACACATTTCCACAACTGCTACCGATAAAGGAATTCTAGCTTCAGGCAATCCCAATCGTTCACTAGCTGTTACTGCTGCAAGTACATTGTTCCCAACAGATGTTTTCGCAAGGCCAATATCTTCATAAGCAATTACGAGTAGCCTTCTGTTTACAGCTGTTAAATCACCCGATTCTAAAAGATGTGCAAGATAATAAAGAGCAGCATCTACATCGCTGCCTCTAATACTCTTTTGTAAACTAGAGAGAAGATTATAAAAGTGGGAACCCTTTTTGTCTCCAAAGACACCCACTTTCTCAATCATTTGATCAACGATTTCATCTTTAACAATAAATATGCCTTCTTCTTTGTCAGATGAATAAACAATAGACTCTAAAAGAGTAAGTGATTTTCTCGCATCACCATTTGTACCTTCTGCTATTTTCTTAATCTGTTCTGCTGAAATATTTATCGATAGATTTCCAAGACCTCGTTCTTCCTTTAATGCTCTTTGTAATAATTCTTCTATATCTTTATCTGTTAACCTTTTTAATTGTTTTATTTGCCCACAACGACTTCGAATCGCCGGATTGACATCATGGAAAGGATTTTCTGTTGTTGCTCCAATGAGAACGATATCGCCTCGTTCTACATGTGGCAATAAATAATCCTGCTGCGCTTTATTAAAACGATGAATTTCATCTAAAAACAGTATAACCTTTCCAGTAAGTCTCGCTTCATCGACTACTGCCTCTACATCCTTTTTTCCTGAAGTGGTTGCATTTAATGCGATAAAGGGAAGCTTTGTTGTACCTGCTATAGCAAAGGCTATCGAGGTTTTCCCTATCCCCGGCTCCCCATAAAGCAACATAGATGGAACATAGCCATTTTTAATCATTTTATATAAACTCGTTTGTTTACCTATAATATCTTTTTGACCAACTACTTCGTCTAAATTTGTCGGTCTCATCCGATAAGCAAGAGGTTCACCGCTCATTTTTTTCTACACCTTCTTCTATTGCATCTTACCTATATTATAGCTTAAATGAAGGAAGGACGTAAAAATGTTGCTACTACCTTCCCTTACATATACTCGACATTTGGTACAACTTCTCTTTTAGGTAGAAAATTAATATTATTCATATTCTCTTTTTATCTAACAAAAAAAATGAGGCATAAAATAACCTCATTCCTTTTATACCTATGCAGCCACATCCCTCTTCTTAAATACCCAAAAAGCAAGCCCATTAAATAATACAAAATAGATAATAAGCATCGTAACGGAAAAGGAAAGTGTCATTCCGCTAATAAGAGGAGTATCTTCGTAATATTGAGTAAGATCAGTATTTGCAAACAGTAGATATTTTGCCCAATCAAACCAATTGGCTAATAAAAATGTTACCGTACTTCCCATAAACATTAAAAAGATGGAAATACCAATTGCTAGGGAACTATTACGGAATACTGTCGATATCATAAATGCCATTGTTGTTATCATCAAAATACCAATGGAGTTTAATCCATAATATCCAACTAAGTGAACGAACATGCTTTGTTCCTTCACTGTTCCATTATAATAGTTTAAATAAGGATAATATTCATCTGGAAAACCAAAAAGAATACTTCCTAAAATAAACGAAAAGGCAAACAGAATAATTAACATAAAAGCACCAAATAATAAGACAGTTATATATTTCGATAATAATATCTTTATTCTGTTGATTGGCCGTATTAACAATAACTTAATCGTCCCCCAATTAAACTCATTTGCCACTATTCCAGCAGCAATAATAATCGTAAATAATCCAGCGAGACTAATAAGCTGGGTACTATCTGCAATAAAATCCCATACGGAATAATCCACATTTGTTGAGATATCATGTATTATTCTATAGTCATTGATGGCTATTTCTTTCTTATAGTAGCGTACAGATTCTTTTGGTAGACCTTCATCTTCTAACTGTTCTTTATATCCTTTATTTTCTAACTCTAATCCATGCTTCCAATTTTCATTATCTGGTACAGACAAACCGCTACCTTGATATTTATTAAATGCTCCAAATAAACCAACTATCAATAACAAAAGAATAATCATGACTATCGTTGCAGATCGCTTCCAAATTTTCAACCATTCATTTCGAAGAAGTTGCAGCATATTTATCCCTCCCTTTGGTTCGTAATTTCTAAGAATCGATCTTCTAATGTTTTTGAAACTTCTTTCACCCCAAAAATTCGAATATCCTGTTGAACTAATTTTTTTATGATGTCAGGAACTTGTTCCTTTTGTATAGGAAGTTCTATTTTATTTTCTTTTTTTATTACTTGAACCATTGGCAAGAGTTCTTTTATTTGCATTACTGCTACATCCACATTATCTACTTCTATTTCATACAAATGTTCTTGCGTTTCTACAAAATCCTTTACTAACTGAACATCTACTAAACACCCATTTTGTATAATAGCAATTCGATCACACATCATTTCCATTTCGGATAAAAGGTGACTGGATACAATCACTGCCATATTTCGCTTTTTCGCAAGCATACGTAAATGATCCCTAATTTCTCTAATTCCTGATGGATCTAATCCATTCGTCGGTTCATCTAGGATTAATATTTTCGGATCATGTAATAAGCTTTGGGCAAGTCCTAATCTTTGCCTCATACCAAGAGAATAAGTCCTTACCTTATCATGTATTCGGTCTGTTAGTCCTACTAAATCGACTATTTCCATTATTTTTTCCTTAGATATACCTTTCATCATGCGAGCATAATGAATAAGGTTTTCATATCCGCTTAAAAACTTATACATTTCCGGGTTCTCCACAATTGCCCCAACATGCTGGATTGCATTTTCAAAATTTTTCCGGATACTTTCATTACATATATAAATATCTCCATCTGTAATGCTAATTAAGCCCACAATCATCCGAATAGTTGTTGTTTTTCCAGCACCATTTGGTCCAAGAAAACCAAAAACTTCACCAGCTTGAACGTCAAAACTTAAGGAATCAATAATTTTCTTTCCTTTTATTACTTTTGAAACATTTTTTAGTTCAACCATACTAGCCAATTAACTCACATCCTCTACTAACTCTAAAAATCTTATTTCATAAGCATATCATCTACAACTGTTATTTCCCAAAATTTACTATTATATAGTAAATGTTTGAGTGCTAAATGAAAAGACCTAAGTCTTGTTGAAACCGCACTTAGGTCCTGGATAAGCCTACATACATATATTGTAACTTTATTATGTATGATTATTATCGGCTCCATGTTATTTCACGAAATAACAATTTATTTTTCATCTTTCACACGAGTAATTTTAATAGAACTCAACAATTCCTTTACTACATGGCTTGCCATAATAAGTCCTGCTACGGATGGTACAAATGCATTAGATGATGGTGGCATTTTTGCTTTACGTATAGGTGCATCCTCTTTACCTACTACTTTACGAACATCTTCACGGATGACAATAGGACTTTCATCGGAGAAAACAACATTGATTCCTTTACGAATTCCCTCTTTACGAAGTCTTGTCCGAATCACCTTTGCAATTGGGTCTGTATGTGTCTTACTAATATCGGCAATTTGAAAACGAGTAGGATCCAATTTGTTCGCCGCTCCCATACTTGAAATAATTGGAATATTTCTCGATAAACATTCTTTCATTAAATGAATCTTATAGGAGATGGTATCTGAAGCATCAATCACATAATCTAACCCGTATGCAAAAATCTCTTCATATGTTTCTTCTGTATAAAACATCTTTAGTGCAATCACTTCACAGTCAGGATTAATATCTGCTATACGTTCTTTCATGATATCCACTTTTGGACGACCAACAGTGGATAATAGAGCTATTACTTGTCTATTAACATTTGTAATATCGACGTCATCTTTATCAATGAGTATTAATCTTCCTACACCCGAACGTGCTAAAGCCTCAGCTGAAAAGGAACCAACACCGCCAATTCCTAATACAGCTACTGTACTATTTTTCATAATATCTAATCCTTGTTTGCCAATAGCTAACTCATTTCTTGAAAATTGGTGTAACATTAGGTTTTCAACTCCATCTATTTTCGTTTTATTAATTACGTTTACTTATTCCCGCATCTAGGGATATTCATTCTAAAATAATTATACCTTTTGAAATATACCATAATTTTCAGGACTGTACCACTAGGTATTATAAATGTTTATAGGTTTAGTGGGATATTAGTTAACAAAAAAAGAGAAAGACAATAAAGTCTTATCTCTTTTTTGTAATCAAGTCGGATTGACTCCATTATTTATCCAATTTTAATGACAAATGTAAATCATTTAATTGATTAACACTTACTTCACTTGGAGCATTTGTTAATAAACAGCTTGCGCTTGCTGTTTTTGGGAATGCAATAGTATCTCGAAGATTTGAGCTTCCAGATAATAACATAATTAAGCGATCTAAGCCAATTGCAATTCCGCCATGTGGTGGTGTACCATATTCAAATGCTTCTAATAAGAAACCAAATTGATTATATGCTTCTTCTTTTGTAAAGCCTAATAAGCTAACCATTTTTTCTTGAATATCTTTTTCAAATATACGTAAAGAACCTCCACCTAATTCATAACCATTTAGAACGATATCATATGCTTGAGCTTTAACTGCTTGAGGATTTGAATCTAATAACTCAAGGTCTTCTCGTTGTGGCATAGTAAATGGGTGGTGAGCTGCATAGTAACGGCCCTCTTCTTCGTCATATTCAAACAATGGCCAGTCTGTTACCCATAAGAAATTGAACTTACTTTGATCAATCAATCCAAGCTCTTTTGCTAATTTCAAACGAAGTGCTCCTAATGCATCAGCTACTACACTCTTCTTATCTGCAACGAAAAGAATTAGATCTCCTGTTTCAATAGCAAGTGATTGTACAAATCCCTTTTGTTCTTCTTCTGTTACAAATTTAGAGATAGGTCCTTTTAATCCCTCTTCTTCAGCTTTTAACCAAGCAAGACCTTTAGCACCATACACTTTTACAAATTCAGTTAATGCATCAATATCTTTACGAGAATATTTATCGCTCGCTTGCTTTACATTAATAGCTTTTACTTGTCCACCAGATTCAATTGCAGAAGCAAATACTTTAAAGCTAGAATCCTTCACAATTTCTGAAAGATCTACTAATTCCATATCAAAACGAGTATCTGGTTTATCGGATCCGTATCTTGCCATAGCTTCATCATAAGGCATTCTATGGAAAGGAACAGTAACTTCTATGCCTTTTACTTCTTTCATGATTCTTGCCATCATGGATTCCATCATGCTCATGATATCTTCTTGACTCATAAAACTTGTTTCAATATCAAGTTGTGTGAATTCAGGTTGACGATCAGCACGTAAATCTTCATCACGGAAACAACGAGCAATTTGATAATAACGCTCTACTCCACCAACCATTAGTAATTGTTTAAAAATTTGTGGAGATTGTGGTAATGCATAAAATTCACCTGGGTGCACACGACTTGGTACTAAATAATCACGTGCTCCCTCTGGAGTACTCTTAGTCAAAATAGGAGTTTCAATATCTAAAAATCCTTCGCTATCAAGAAAATCTCTCATTACCTTCGTTACTTGGTGACGTAATTTTAATGTTTCAAAAATAACTGGTCTTCTCACATCTAAATAACGATATTTTAAACGAACATCTTCTGCAACATCTGTTTTATTATCGATCATGAATGGAGGAGTTTTCGCCTCATTTATAATCTTTATTTCATCAGCTATAATTTCAATTTTACCTGTCTTAATATTTTCATTTACTGTTCCTTCTTGTCTTGCAACAACTCGACCTTTAATATCTAGGACAAACTCATTTCTCACTTTTTCTGCAACAGCTAGTGCTTCTTTGTTATTTTCAGGATTAAAAACAACTTGCACGATTCCAGTACGGTCACGTAGATCAATAAAAATTAATCCGCCTAGGTCTCTTCTTTTTTGCACCCAACCTTTAAGTACTACTGATTCACCAATAGCATTTTCTGTTACTTCACCACAAAAATACGTTCTTCCAAACATGATAATTCCTCCCTTATAATCAACAAAAACATATTATGAACAAAAATTGTTAAATAGCACTAAAATCCTTCAACGCTTCTACAATGTTGGCAATATCGATTTCTTTTTGTTCGCCTGTTTCTAAAGATTTCACATTGATTTTATTATTATTAAGCTCGTCTTCCCCTAAAATAGCTACATATCTGGCATTTAGACGGTCAGCTGCTTTAAACTGTGCTTTTACTTTTCGATCGAGATAGTCTCTTTCACATGAGAATCCTGCTTCTCTTAATTTATAGAGTAATCCTACTGTATAATCTTTTGCTTCTTCTCCAAGTGATACAAGATAACAATCTACTTTCTTCTCTATTGGTAGCTCAATATTTTCTGCATCAAGTGCTGCAAGTAATCTCTCCAAGCTCATGGCAAAACCAATACCAGGCGCTTCTGGACCTCCAAGCTCTTCTGTTAATCCATTATATCTACCGCCACCACATAAAGTCGTAATTGCTCCAAATCCTTCTGCTTCACTCATAATTTCAAAAGCTGTATGATTATAATAATCTAATCCACGCACTAAATTAGAATCTACAACATAAGGAATATTTAATGCAGTTAAATATTTTTGAACCTTATCGAAATAGTTCTTAGATTCTTCATTTAAATAATCTAAAATCGACGGAGCAGTCTTCATTAAAGGATGTTCGTGGTCTTTTTTACAATCAAGTATTCTCATTGGGTTTTTCTCTAATCTCGTTTGACAATCATGACAAAATTCCCCAATACTTGGTTTAAAATGTGCAATTAATGCCTCTCTGTGTGCTTGTCTGCTTTCTTTATCTCCAAGACTATTGATTACTACTTTTAATTTTGATAATCCCATTGTTTGATAAACAGAATGAGCAAGGGCGATTACTTCTGCATCTATTGCAGGGTCTTTACTTCCGATAGCTTCAACACCAAATTGAACAAACTGTCTAAAGCGACCTGCTTGTGGTCTTTCATAGCGGAACATTTGCCCCATGTAAAATAGCTTTATTGGCTGAGAAGCTAGTCCATGCATTTTATTTTCTACAAAGGAGCGAACAACTGCAGCCGTTCCTTCTGGTCTTAACGTAAGACTTCGTTTTCCTCTATCTTCAAATGTGTACATTTCTTTTGTTACGATATCTGTTGTATCCCCAACACTACGAAGAAATAGCTCTGTATGTTCAAAGATAGGTGTACGAATTTCACTATATTGATATCGTTGACAAATCTCTTGAATTTTCTTTTCAATATACTGCCATTTTTCTACTGTTCCTGGTAATATATCCTGTGTTCCTCTAGGTATATTAATTTGCATGTATGTATCCTCCTGTTACTAGAAAATCTTGTTTTAAGTCATTTCCTTTTACTTGTAGACACTTTAGTCTTTCTTCTAAAATAATCTTTTCTACCATGTTTTTAAATACCAAAAAAATCTCGTCTCTTGTATTGATTCATACAAGGGACGAGATTTTTTCCCGTGGTACCACCCTAATTGAAAAATGAAATTATTCATTCTTCCTCTTTACAGTTAACGCCTGTTTACGTTTCTACCTACTAATGGTTTATATTTTCAGAAGAAAGCCTCCCTGAGTGTTCTTTCTCTAAGTCATCATGTAGAAATGCTTTCAGCCTAACGGACATTTCCTCTCTTAACATGTGTCTCTTAGATACTTTTCTCGATCACTGGCTATTCTTTTTATTTTATTATTATTTAATTAATAATAAATAGGATGCTTTCTAATGTCAATAGGATACGAAGGGAAAATAGGAATCAATTTAGAATTTCCCCATTTGTTTCTTTAACTTTTTTACTTCTCCTATAGATAGTCCAAATTCAGTTGCTAACTCGACTACATTTGAATTTCCTTCTTTTTCCATAAAGTCATGGAAATCAATACCTAATAATTTTGAATCCAATCCATTTGCATTGGAATGTTTTTCACCAAATCTCATGTAATTCACCCTTTTTTCTGTTATTTTTTTATAGTATTTCCATGATTAATTAAAAAATTTCAACGAACATACAATTTCTTGTCAGAATTTGATTATGAAAAAATGGTATTACGAAAAGGAAAAAGCTAATGAAAAACAGAAAAATAGTAAAGTCAAAGAAGGTATTGTACGACCATGTATTAGTTTTAACAAGGAAGGAGTGTTCCTTATTTGGCTAGAAAGAAAGTATTAGTAGTTATTTTTGTAGCATGCTTGTTATTATTATTGATTGGCCCTACGCCACTTTTGGCTGAAGAACAATCTACAATTAGTGCAAATGTGGTAGTGAATGTAAGAGAAGGGCCTAATTTAGAGGAAGCTATAATTGGAAAACTTACCATTAACAAAGATTATATGGTTCTAAAAGAAGAGAATGATTGGATTCAAATACAATTTACTGACTCTTCAACTGGATGGGTTGCTGCTTATTTAGTTTCAAAAAATTCTAATTCAGCTATGAAAAAAGAAGCAACTATTCAAGAAAAAAGCGAGGCTATTGTTACAGAGGATGGGTTAAGATTACGTAAAGGACCTGGGACATCGTATCAAGTAATATCCACATTAACACAAGGAACGAAGGTAACTCTGATAGCAAGTGAAGGTGAGTGGGTAAATATACTAACAAGCTTTGGGAAAGGTTGGGTCCATAAAGACTTTGTTGGAACCTCCAATACCTCCTTACCTTCTCAAGAAAATACAACAAAGAGTAATCCAACTCAAAAAAATGAGCTTACCAATTCTCAACTAGCAACTGTATTAGAGGATCAAATTAATGTAAGAAGTAATCCTTCTACAACTGCAACAATCATCGGAAAATTAGCGAAAAACACAGCCCTCCATGTTGTAAAAGAAGAAAGTGATTGGGCGAAGATAGAGTATTCTGGCAATACAGGATGGGTTCATCGAAAATTCTTAGAATATAGTAGTACAGATTCAAAAGGAAAACAAATAAACAAACAAATATCTATTCAATATGATCAAACAAATATCAGAAAAGAACCATCTGTTTCCTCTCCTATCATAAAAGTTGCAGCAATAGATGATACATTTCTTGCAGTGGAACAAGTAAATAATTGGTATAAGATTGAGCTATCAGACGGTGAATATGGTTATGTTGCAGACTGGATTGTACAAGAAAAGAAAACTAATCAGATCGTAAACAACTCCTCCGATTTAAAAGGAAAGATTATTGTATTAGATCCTGGCCATGGAGGAAAAGATAGCGGCACAATTGGCTCAAGTAATAGTTTAGAGAAAAACTTAACCATAAACACCGCATTATTGCTAGGAAAAAAACTTGAATCTGCTGGAGCCAAGGTTGTACTTACTAGAACAGATGATACATTTATTACCTTGCAAAACCGAGTAGCTATTAGTCAATCGTATAAAGCAGATGCTTTTATTAGTATTCATTATGATAGTAACAAAGATGCACAAATAAGCGGTATTACTAGTTATTATTATTCTGCTGACCAAAAAGCTTTAGCAAATAGTTTACATAAAAGTATAATTGAAGCGACGAATATGGTAGATCGAGGTTTAAGAAAAAATAATTATTTCGTTTTAAGAGAAAATAGCCAACCTGCATCTTTACTAGAATTAGGTTTTCTTAGTAATCCTTCTGAAGAAAAAACAGTAGGTTCTAAACATTATCAAGAAACTATATCTACAGCCATCTATCAGGGGATTCAAGATTATTTTGACAGATAATAGAGTAAACAAAAAAGTTCTTTTTATAGTAATTCATAACTATAAAAAGAACTTTTTCCATTTATTTACTATCTAGTATTAAAGTAACTGGTCCATCGTTAATTAACTGAACATCCATCATTGCTCCAAATTCTCCAGTTTCTACTTTTAAATCATGAGCTCTTAATAAGTCATTAAATTCATTGTATAGGTTCTTCGCGTAATCTGGTTTAGCAGCATTCATGAAGTTAGGTCGACGCCCTTTTCTAGTGTCACCATATAAAGTAAATTGAGAAACAGATAAAACTGATCCTTTTTCATCTAAAATACTCTTATTCATCTTGCCTTCCTCATCTTCAAAAACACGTAAATAAGCTATTTTATCAGCAAGATATTTAGCATCTTCTACAGTGTCATCGTGCGTTATGCCAACTAAAAGAACAAATCCTTTATCGATTTCTCCTACTACTTCACCATTTACCGTTACTTTAGCATCTTTAGACCTTTGCAATACGATTCTCATCGTAGTTTCTCCTTTAGTTCATAATTCTTCGTACAGAGTATACATCTGGGATTTGTTTAATTCTATCAACTACTTTTTGTAAATGATTTACATTGGTAATCATGATACTCATGGAAATAGTTGCTACCTTATTGCGATCAGACTTACCAGATACTGCAGAAATATTTGTTTTCGATTCATTCACTGCTTGAAGAACTTCATTTAATAAGCCTCTACGATCATAACCGCTTATTTCAATCTCAACATTATACTCTTTTCGATTATTCATATTTGATTCCCATTCAACCGGGATTAAACGGGCTTTCGCATCTTCTGTATCAATATTTGTACAGTCTGCTCTATGAACAGAAACACCTCTACCTTTTGTGATAAAGCCAACAATTTTATCCCCAGGAACAGGATTACAGCAACGAGATAAACGAATTAACAAGTTATCGATTCCAGTAACTCTAACTCCAGATGTACTTTTCTTATTATTAGGAAATGCTTTTAACTCAGCAACAGCATTTGAAATAGTAGCAGACTGTTCCACATCTCTTTTCTTACGCCACTTTTCTGTTAATCGATTAGCTACTTGTAGTGCAGTAATTCCGTTATAGCCAACAGCAGCATACATATCATCTTCCGTTTGAAAATTGAATTTTTCGATGACAGCCTTTATATTTTCAGGAATAAGAATTTCTTTTAAGTCAAAATCCATATTTCGGATTTCTCTTTCCACCAATTCTTTTCCTTTTTCAATATTTTCTTCTCTTCTTTGCTTTTTAAAAAACTGTCTTATTTTATTTTTAGCTTGAGAAGTTTGAGCAATTTTCAGCCAATCTTGACTTGGTCCATAGGAATGTTTACTTGTATGAATTTCAATGATATCACCAGTTTTTAGCTTATAATCAAGTGTCACCATTTTGCCGTTTACTTTAGCACCTATCGTTTTATTGCCTATTTCAGAATGGATTCTGTATGCAAAATCAATAGGAACGGAACCAGAAGGAAGTTCAAAAACATCTCCTTTTGGTGTAAATACAAACACCATATCGGAAAACAAATCTATTTTAAGACTTTCCATGAATTCTTCTGCATTCACTATTTCGTCCTGAAATTCAAGTATTTCTCTAAACCAACTTAATTTCTTTTCTAAAGAAGAACCTTCGTTAGCAGATTTACCTTCTTTATACGCCCAATGTGCTGCAATACCATATTCAGCTATACGATGCATTTCCTGTGTTCGAATCTGCACCTCTAATGGATCTCCTTTTGGACCTATTACGGTTGTATGCAAGGATTGATACATGTTTGCCTTTGGCATAGCAATGTAATCTTTAAAGCGACCAGGCATTGGTTTCCATCTCGTATGAATAATCCCAAGTATCGCATAACAATCTTTAATACTATTCACAACAATACGAACAGCTAATAAATCATAAATTTCATTGAACTGTTTATTCTGCAAAACCATCTTACGATATATACTATAAATATGCTTAGGTCTTCCTGAAATATCTGCTTGAATATTTACTTCTTTCGTACCTTCACGAATTTCCGAAACAACCTCATCTAGATATTGTTCTCTTTCTGCTCTTTTTCGCTTCATTAAATTAACGATTCGATAATATTGTTGTGGATTCATGTATCGTAAAGCAGTATCTTCTAATTCCCACTTAATGGTAGAAATACCTAATCGATGAGCTAAAGGAGCAAAAATTTCTAATGTTTCATTCGAAATTCGACGTTGTTTTTCAGCAGGTAAATGTTTGAGTGTGCGCATATTATGCAATCTATCTGCAAGCTTGATCAAGATAACGCGAATATCTTGAGCCATTGCGACAAACATTTTTCGATGATTCTCTGCTTGCTGTTCTTCATGCGATTTATACTTGATTTTCCCCAATTTTGTTACGCCGTCAACGAGCATGGCCACTTCGCTGCTAAAAGCTTCACTGATATCCTTTAATGTGATTTCAGTGTCTTCAACAACGTCATGGAGAAAACCTGCAGCAACTGTAGAAGGATCCATCTCTAAATCAGCCAATATACCAGCAACTTGTATTGGATGAATAATATAAGGTTCCCCAGATTTTCTATATTGTTCACGATGGGCATGTTCAGCATAATTATAAGCTTTTTCTATAAATTCGACATGCTCCTCGTTTAAATACCCTCTAGTCTTATCGATGACTTGTTCGGCGGTTAAAACTTGATCATTCGCCATGTAATCACCTTTCATATTCCATTTATATTCAAATTTGATTATATTCTTGCATTCTGCTTATTCTACTTTGAAACTTCGTTAAGTAAAAAATAAAATAGAATAAACTTAACTTTAGAATGATTATTACTATTATCGAAAAAAATCATTAGATTGTAAAGAGTTTACAGGTAATTTATATGTAATTATAGAGAATTTTGTCGAAAAAACACGATTGTATCAAGGAAATATAGAAAAGGAGGAAAATATTTCATATATTGTTTCCATATTTTTTCTTTTTAATACCAATGCCCAATCGATGGAAAGATTAATCATGGGTGTTACAAGGATTTCTTTCTAATCATTTATCAAAAATTTTTAAAAAAGACTGTAGCAAACATTCTATTATATAAAGAAGTTTGCTACAGTCTTGTAAGTAGTATTTAATATTCCATTAATGTTAAGATGTCATAACCATCTAAATTCTTACGTCCATCTAAATAAGAAAGCTCAATTAAGAATGCAATTCCAGCTACAACTCCGCCTAGCTCTTCCACTAATTTAATCGTTGCATCAATTGTACCACCAGTTGCTAGTAAATCATCTGTAATTAATACTCTTTGTCCAGGCTTAATAGCATCTTTATGGATTGTAAGTACATCTTTTCCGTACTCTAAACCATATTCAACTTTAATCGTTTCTCTAGGTAATTTACCTTCTTTACGTACTGGTGCAAAGCCTACTCCTAATGAATAAGCTACTGGACATCCAATAATAAAGCCTCTAGCTTCTGGTCCAACTACTATATCAATTTCTTTTTCTTTTGCATAATCAACGATTTGGTCTGTTGCGTATCTATATGCTTCACCATTATCCATTAATGTAGTTATATCCTTGAATTTGATCCCTTCTTTTGGCCAGTCTTCAACGATTGTAACGTATTGTTTTAAGTCCATTCCTTAACTTCCTCCTCATTATAAACGGCATTTCCTAGAATAAGATCAAACCAGTTCTTCAGCTGTTCATATGTTGAATAAATCAATTCATTTTCAAGCTTAAACTGAATCTGTTTTTGTTGAAAAGAAGGTGATTCACCTAAATCTCTTTTCGGTACATTCTTATTTAAAGAAATAAGCCCATCAACCATTGTAACAAAATTTAATTCAAAAAACACCTTTGACATAAAATCTACCGTTTCTTTACTCCAACCTTGCCTTTTCGCTAGCTCTGAACCATATTTTGCTAAATGGAAATTTCCTTGTTTAGCTAAAAATGCATAATACCATTTAAAATGATCTCTCGTAGGAATAGTGCTGAAGAAATCACTATCTTGTTTGTAAAAAACAGCATAAATTCTATCTGGTTTACTATTTGATAACAGTGCCTTTAGTATGTCTGTATTCGTAGGAATATCTACCAATACAATCGTTTTTTCATTACAGTCATATGCTTTCGCTTCTTCTAATGTTTCTATACAATGATAAGTTACCTGTTCTAAATTTTTTGAAATAGAATCTTTATTAAAAACTAACCAAACTGCATCCTTAGGGACCATATTAAAAAGCGAATCCATTTTTCTAGTTGCTCTATAATCAAATAATTGCCAATGTGGCACTTGAATATCTTGCACAAAAATCTGCGCCTTCTTAATGTTATTCCATTCATTAATAGAAAGTTGTCCTAATACAGATACCTTTGCATTTGGAGTAATATGATCATGCAATTCACCAATACCAAATCCAATTCCATCTAAAAGTTGATCTTCTTGTTTTAGCTGTAGTTTTAAATGGTTTTGATTTGCTCCAATCTTTCGAATACTATCTATTTCTAAATGATTAAGTACAATCTTCGGTTTGCTATTATCCACTCCAAAAGGAGCTAACATTTGAAGATCTTGAATCGACTGGAGGGAAATATCCTGTAAAGTAAAGACGCCATCGACATTAGTTAAAGGCGATAAATCTTCGGTACTTAATTGTTCAAAAGCCAATTCATTTAAATTTTTTCGTAGTAAATCAACATGTTCTATTTTTAAAGTCATACCAGCAGCCATTGGATGACCACCAAAATGCGGAAGAATATCTTTTGAAAAGGATAAATTCTTATATAAATCAAATCCAGCTATACTTCTTGCAGACCCTTTTGCCGTTCCTAATGTAGAATCATAACTTAATACAATCGTTGGACGATAATATTTTTCTACAAGTCTTGAAGCTACTATTCCAACAACTCCTGCATTCCATCCTTCTTTTCCAACAATTAAAACTCTATTTTTATCAATAGGATAATTTTGTTCTACCTGAAGGATTGCTTCCTCTGTTATTTGATTAACAATGGCTTGTCTTTCTTTATTTGTTTCTTCCATTTCAATTGCAAGCTCTTTGGCAATTTCACTATCATCTGTTAATAATAACTCTACAGCTGGATCTGCACTTCCAAGTCTTCCAACTGCATTAATTCTCGGAGCTATCATAAAACCGATAGTCTCTTCATCAATGGTATCTGACTGTATATTCATTTGTTTATATAAAGCTTTTAATCCAATATTATCCGTTTCTTGCAATGCTTTAATGCCCTTTTTGGCTATTAACCGATTTTCCCCAGTTAAAGAAACAAGGTCTGCTATTGTTCCTATAGCAGCGAATGGCAGTAAATGGAGTGGAACTTCACCTAATAGTGCATGAGCTACCTTAAATGCTACACCAACACCTGCTAACTCATGAAAAGGGTAAGTACTACCTTCTATTTTAGGATGAATAACGGCTAAAGCTTCAGGTAATATGGGACCCGGTTCATGGTGGTCTGTAATGATTAAATCTAGTCCTAGTTCTTTTGCGACTTGTGCTTCATGAATAGCTGCTATTCCTGTATCCACAGTAATAATTAATTCAATTCCGATACTTTTAGCATACTGAAATGCTTGTTCATTTGGTCCATACCCTTCTGTAAATCGATTAGGGATATAGAACTGTACATTTGCCCCTAACCTTTCAAGGGTTTTCATCATCACCGTTGTACTCGTAACACCATCCGCATCATAATCTCCAAAAATAAGAATTGCCTCATTATCTTTTATTGCTTTCTTTATTCTATCTACAGCTTTATCCATCCCTACAAGTAAGTATGGATCATGAAACTCTTGTTTTTCCGCAAGTAAAAAAGCTTTTGCTTGTTCTATCGTTTGGTATCCTCTATTAATAAGTAAGGAAGCTACAATTGGTGTTACATTTAATTTTTCTGCAAACTCCATTACTTGTTTTTGATCTTGATTTTCTTTTACAATCCATCTAGTTTTTGGTCGTAACATACCATCACCTCAATTAAATCATTATACAAGTTATTAATAATGTTTTTCAATGAAAGACAAATGGAAATTTATAATAGGCAAATATAACATATAAATTCACTCATGAAGATCTATCAAAAACAAAGGGTCAGACCATAAAGCAATGTTTCCCTTTTAAAATAATAGTAAGAATAAAACTACTATCTTGGAAATTGCTTTATAAGGTCAGACCCTTAGCATTATCTTATAAACTTTTTATTAGTTATAAAACAAATCTCTTTTATTGATTTTATACTTGTGGGATATCTGAATTAGGACGTTTTTCTTTATACGTAATTAAAACACCCTTCTTCTTCAATTCTTTTTTCTTCCATACATACCAAAGCTGGGATGCAATGAAAATAGAAGAATAAGCCCCTCCAACTAATCCAATTAATAAAGCAATGGAGAAGTTTTTAATAGAGTCACTTCCAAATATAATTAAAGCAACGACACAAATAATTACTGTAATAACCGTGTTAAGTGAACGAGCAAATGTTTGTCTTATACTTATATTAATAATGTCTTTTATTTCTTGGGCTGTTTTAATACGTTTTTTCTTCACAAGATTTTCTCTAATACGGTCAAAGGTAACAATTGTATCATTGATCGAGTAACCGACAATGGTCAACACAGCCGCAATAAATGTTATATCCACTTCTAAACGAGTAATACTAAATATTACTACTATAAAGAATACATCATGTAACAATGCCAAAACTGCTGCAAGTGCCATATAGATTTCAAAACGAATCGTTACATAGAGAATGATACCGATGGAAGCATAAATTAGTGCATAAAAAGCATTTTTAGCAAGTTCTTTCCCAACGGTTGGGGAAACGCTGCTAACACTTGGATCATGTCCATATGTTTCTTTGAACTCAGATTTGATTAAGTTAATCTTTTCTTGGCTTAAATCACCTTTAATTCTTATAGCAGCCACTTCATTTTTTTCACCAGAAAGTACTATGTCATCTACGTGGATATCTATTTTATCCATTTCATCTTGTATTTCTTCTGTTGTCAATGATTTGTCTGCCATTATTTCAATACGAGAACCACTAGAAAAGTCAATTCCAAGATTCAATTTAAAGATAAACATAACAACAAGGCCAAGAACGATTAATACACTAGATACTGCAAAGAAGATATTTTTATATTTCACAAAATCTAAACGATCAAATCTTGTTGGCAATGTTAAAGTATCAAAGCCTTCACTAATATGATTAATATTTTTCTTAGATACACCAAACCAATATAATTTCTTATTGAACACTTTACTATTCACTAATAACCCAAGAAGTAATCTTGTTCCATATACAGATGTGATAAAACTTAAAAGTATACTAATAATTAGAAGTGTAGCAAAGCCTTTTACAGAGCTTGTACCAAAAACAAATAATACAATAGCAGCTAAAATAGTTGTAAGGTTCGCATCAAAGATGGTAGACAGTGAATTCTTATTACCTGCTTGGAAAGCTGCTTTTAAAGATTTTCCAACTTTTATCTCGTCTTTTATTCGCTCATAGGTGATAATATTGGCGTCAACAGCCATACCTACCCCAAGAATCAACGCTGCAATGCCCGGTAAGGTTAATACCCCATTAATTAAGTCCAGGACAAGTAACGTTAAATAGATATAAATAGATAAACTCACGACAGCTACAATACCTGGTAAACGGTAATAGAAAATCATGAATATAAATACTGCAACAACCCCAATGATTCCTGCTAAAACTGTATCTTGTAATGCTTGGTCACCAAATTGTGCCCCAACACTTGTAGAGTAAACTTCTGTCAATTTAACAGGAAGTGCACCAGCATTCAATAATTCTGCTAAGTTAGTTGCTTCTTCTAAGGTGAAGTTACCTGTAATAGAAACTGTATCTGAATTAATCACTTCACTTACCATTGGTGCGGATAAATATTTCGGTTCTTCTTTCACTGATTCAGCAGCATAAGAGTCTCCTTCTTCAAAATCCAACCAAATTACTAACGGATTTCCTAATACTTTTTCCGTAATTTTCTTGAATTTATCTGCATCTTTTAGCTTTAAGGATACGCTTGGTTTATTATATTGGTCAAATTCTTGAGAAGCCCCACCTTCTACTAAATCTGTACCATCTAAAAGCTTATTGTTCTCAATATCTCTGAAAGTTAAATTAGCTTCTGTAGAAAGTAATTCCCTTGCTTCATTTTGATCAGTAATCCCTGCTAATTGAACTCTAATTCTATCTTTTCCTTCAATTTGAATACTAGGTTCACTTACTCCTAGAACATTAATTCTTTTATCTAGAGCTTGTACGGTACTCTTAAGAACATCTTCATTTACCTTTTTTCCTTCTAGAGACTCTACTTTATAGAGCACTTCAAATCCACCTTGGAGATCTAATCCAAGATTTATGTGATTTAAAATTTTATTTGTTGTCCCACCCATTAACCCTGCAGCCAAAACAATGATTAACAAGAAAGCAACAATTCTACTGCGTTTAACCATTATGTAATAATCCTCCTCATAAATACAAAGCAGAAAAAAACCTTTTTATCTACTTATATTAGATAAAAATAGGTATATCTTAATCCTCGACTTATAAATACTTTTTCATACTATAATAATCTTTGAGTAACCTCACTTCTTCCATCTATTTTACCACTATACGAAATCCAGAATAAACTCATTATGAAACAGTTTATAAAGCCTGTCAATTCTTGTATTGGCATTATTATGAATATTACTTGACTTTTTATTTCAATAATTCTTTTTTCTCTTCCTCAGATAGCTCCTTTAACAAATCTACAGACTTATATGCCTCAATAGTTGCGAAATTCATATAATCTGAAACGTTCACATGAAGTATATCTTGCACTATTTCAGCAAGGCGAATATCCTCTGTTGGCTTCTTCCACTTTTTCTTCGTTAAAAAGTCCCATAGCTCAGGTTCTTTAATCGTGTCATATCCTAATAAATGAAATTCTTCTAACTTACTTGTTAGAGCAGGCTGTACTTGATAACGAAAACGTTCATATAAGTGCTTTGATGACATATATCTTCAGCTCCTTTTTATAACTTCCTCTAATTCACGCTTCATGCAGTTTTTTATTAATATTTATTCTCTTTTTAAAACCTTGTCATGCTTTGTCCACAATGTTGCATATAGTTAATTGTATAGTATTATTCGCTATTTGAGAAGGCAGGGAATAGAATGTCTAAGTTTTTTAAGGGAACACTTATATTGCTATTAGCAGGTTTTATTACAAGAGTTTTAGGCTTTATCAATCGGATAGTGATTGCCCGTTTTATAGGAGAAGATGGCGTTGGCCTTTATATGATGGTGTACCCTACCATGATTCTTGTAGTAACGATTACGCAACTTGGACTACCTGTTGCAATCTCCAAAAATGTAGCAGAGGCTGAAGCAGAAGGAAACTTACCTAAGATAAAAAGTATATTAGTTGTATCTTTAAGTATAACACTAGGACTGACTATTCTATTTACACCAGCGTTATTTTTATTAGCTCCTTATTTATCAAAAACATTATTTACAGATGAAAGAACACTTTTACCTTTACTTGCTGTCACTCCTATTATACCAATTATCGCTATTTCTTCTGTTTTAAGAGGTTACTTCCAAGGAAGACAAAATATGAAGCCTGCTGCCATATCTCAAGTGATTGAGCAAGTTGTTCGAATTGCATTAATCGCTGCATTAACAAAAGCTTTCTTACCATATGGTATTGAATATGCAGCAAGTGGAGCCATGTTAGCCTCAGTTCTTGGAGAATTAGCATCACTAATATTCTTACTTGCTTCATTTAAATGGAAAAAATCCTTCCAATTAAGAAAGAAATTCTTCCAATATGTACATAAGGGAAGAAGTACCTTTAATGAATTGATGGAAGTAGCACTTCCTACAACTGGTAGTCGGATGATTGGAAGTATTGCATGGTTTATAGAGCCTATAGTAGTTGCACATAGTTTAGCTATTGCTGGTATTAGCGCGATAAATGCAACAAAACAATATGGTGTATTAACAGGGTTTGCTTTGCCACTGCTTATGCTCCCATCCTTTTTTACACAATCTTTATCTACTTCTCTTGTTCCTGCAATCAGTGAAGCTAAGGCGAATAATCATTATAAGACAATTGACCGGTTATTACAGCAAGCTTTGAAATTCACCTTTTTAACTGGAGGGCTAGCTATTGTCGTTCTTTACGTCTTGGCAGAACCTTTAATGAATGTTATGTATGGAAGCTCAAAAGGTACCTCTTTTATTTTAGTTATGGCACCGTTTTTTATTCTTAACTACTACCAAGGTCCTTTACAAGCTACTTTACAAGCACTAAATTTAGCAAGAGCGGCAATGATCAATAGTTTTATTGGTGCCTTTGTTAAAACCGCCTTAATTTTTATTCTTGCCTCTAGACCAGAGTTTGGTATTTATGGAGTAGCTATTGCTCTTGTTGTAGGTTTTGTATTAGTTACACTTCTACATTTTGCTACCATAGTAAAATCAATAGGATTTTCATTCATTTTAATTGATTACATAAAAATGATTATAATTATTCTCTTAACTGGATTCATGGGAACTTATTTCTTAGATGTAATCACATTTCCTTCTCTAGTTTTAAAAATCATCATTACTACATGTATGATTAGTATTTTCTATTTGGTACTAATTTTTATTTTCCGTTTGATGTCAAAAGATGATCTTAAAAAAATTCCTTGGATCGGTTCTTTCTTCTCCTAAAGGTAATTAGAAGCTATATTTATATTAGTACATTTTTAGGATGTCCTAAGAGAGTTTAGTCTTTTAGGACATCCTATCCCCTTTTACACCATAATTCTAGCTAGTTAGGAATTCTGGTGTAATTCAGTAATCCCATACATCTATATAAAATTCTCCATCTTGATAACTACAAAAGGATATTTCCTTTATGTTCGGATATCCTTTTTCTTTTAAATTTTGTCTTAACCATAAATTTGTCTTTCCTATCCTTTCCAGATTACTTTCCTGAATCACACCGTCCATAATAAGTGGAAGTGTAATAGAAGAAGCATTCTTTTCTTTTTCAAATACCGATAACTTACCAGATGTTTCTAATATAGCAAATTCAACATCTGCTATATTACGGATATCCTTTTCTCTTAGTTGAGTTAATAAATCATCAAAATTATAACGTTGTCTTTTCATTGCAGCCTCATCAATTTCACCATGATTAATAATTACAGTTGGTTCTCCATCAATAAGATTACGCATTTTTTTACTTTTAAGTGAAATAAAAGCCAATAACATTTGAATAAATAATAGAACAAACATAGGAAATAAAATGGGGAAGAATGGCTTTTTATAATCTTCTATTGCTACTACTCCAATTTCTGCAATCATAACAAAAACGACAAGATCCAAAATACTCAGTTCTCCTATTTCCCTTTTTCCCATTAGTCTAAATATTAAGACAACCAAAAAGTACATTACAATGGTCCGAATGAATAGGATTAAGTATTGGTCCATATTATCTCCTCCGATTTGAATATTCATTATTAACTTGCTCTAAATAATAGAAAAAATACAACAGGAACACTATCACTCATAGAAAGTCTAATAGATGATAATACCCCATTTTTTATTTAAATTTTGATTCTATTTTTTCTAACAATGAATATGCTTGTACTAGAAATCATTTTAACGAAAAGAAGGGAGATGTTTCTAATCGAAGGTAGTAAGCATGTTGGCACAGCAGTACTTTATGGTCTCATCACGATATTTATGATGCTCATAACTAGTAGCTTATTGTTTTCTTTATTATTAAGATTTACCTCTGTACAAGAGTCATCTTTGCAATATATAATCACCGGTGTTTCTTTTATTACTTTATTTGTAGGAGGATTTATTTCTGGAGGTAAAGGAAAACAAAAAGGATGGTTTTTGGGAGGTATTACCGGGTTAGTTTATTCTATTATTATCTTTTTATTCTCTTTCTTAGGATCCGATCAACTATTTACGATGGAGCAATTCATTTATCATCTCTGTTATACACTTATTTGTATGATGGGTGGAATATTAGGAGTTAATCTTTCGAAAGATACGGAAAGATAAAAAAGCTGTCTCCCTTGAGACAGCTTTTTTTCAGAAATTATTCTTCTGTTTTTTCTAGAGAAGGACTTGCAACAGGTGCAGATGCTTCTACTACTTCACGAATAGCATTTCTGTCGAATGTTAAACGACTGCCATCTTTTGATTTTAGTACTATTGTACCTTCATCAATTGCATCAATGGTTGCATGTAGCCCACCAATCGTGACAATCTTGTCCCCTTTTTTTAGGCTGTTTTGCATATCACGTACACTTTTTTGACGCTTTTGCTGTGGACGAATAAGCAAGAAATAGAATAATACAAACATTAAAATAAACGGTAATAAACTAACAATTGATCCCATATATTTCCCCTCCTTTCATATCTATCAGAAGTTTTTAGCGTTCGGTTTATTAAATCCATAACGTTCAAAAAACTCTTCTTTAAAATCCCCTAAGCGATCTTGTCGAATCGCATTTCGGACATTCTCCATTAAGTTTAACAGAAAATAGAGATTATGGTAAGATGTTAACCTAATTCCGAATGTTTCATCACAACGAATTAGATGACGAATGTATGCACGGCTGTAATTTTTACATGTATAGCAATCACAATCTGGATCAAGTGGACCAAAATCTCTAGCATATTTCGCATTTTTTACGACAAGGCGCCCTTCACTTGTCATAACTGTACCATTACGAGCTATTCTAGTAGGTAATACACAATCAAACATATCAATACCGCGAATGGCACCATCAATTAATGAATCCGGTGAGCCAACTCCCATTAAATATCGTGGCTTATTATCTGGCATTAATGGTGTTGTAAATTCAAGGACACGGTTCATGACATCTTTTGGCTCACCAACAGATAAGCCCCCAACAGCATAACCAGGAAGATCAAGAGAAACTAAATCTTTAGCACTTTGCTTACGCAACTCCTCGTATTCTCCACCTTGAATAATTCCGAATAAACCTTGATCTTCAGGACGTTGGTGTGCACGTAAACAGCGTTCTGCCCATCTTGAAGTTCTCTCTACTGATCTTTTCATATAGTCATATTCAGCTGGATATGGTGGACACTCATCAAATGCCATCATTATATCCGAGCCTAAAGCATTTTGGATTTCCATAGCCTTTTCTGGAGAAAGGAATAATTTATCCCCATTTAAATGATTACGGAAATGCACACCTTCCTCTTCAATTTTTCGGAAATCACTTAGGCTAAAAACTTGGAAACCACCAGAATCTGTTAGAATGGCTTTATCCCAATTCATAAACTTATGAAGGCCTCCAGCTTCTTTAACGATTTCATGACCAGGTCGTAACCACAAATGGTATGTATTACTTAAGATAATATTTGCTCCCATCGTTTTTAAATCCTCTGGAGCCATTGTCTTTACTGTCGCCAATGTACCAACAGGCATAAAAGCTGGTGTTTCAAAAGAACCATGTGGTGTATGTACAATACCTAATCTTGCACCTGTCTGCTTACATGTTTTAATTAATTCATAACGTATCGCTGTCAAATTCTTTTCTCCTTTATAAAAACTTTTTCGTGTAACATATAAATATTTATTTAACGTTTTATCGTATAAACATTGCATCCCCAAAACTAAAGAATCGATATTTCTCTTTTACTGCTGTTTCGTATGCATGAAGGACATTTTCTCTACCTGCCAATGCACTGACTAACATGATTAATGTAGATTTAGGCAAATGGAAATTCGTAATCATCCCATCTATCCCTTTAAATTCATACCCTGGATAAATAAAAATACTTGTCCATCCACTACTTTCCACAAATTTGCCATCATGTTGGGAAGCAATTGTTTCAAGAGTACGAGTAGAGGTTGTACCTACGGATAAAATTCGTCCACCTTCTGCTCTTACTTTATTTAAAAGCTCAGCAGTACCAGCTGTCAACTGATAAAATTCTGCATGCATTTCATGCTTATCTATGTCTTCTACGTTTACTGGTCTAAATGTTCCAAGACCGACATGAAGAGTTAAGAATGCTATATGGACTCCCTTTTCATTCAATGCTGCTAATAAGTCCTTAGTAAAATGTAGTCCTGCAGTTGGAGCTGCTGCTGAACCTCTTTCCTTAGCATATACTGTCTGATAACGGTCTTGGTCATCTAACTTCTCTTTTATATAAGGGGGAAGAGGCATTTCACCAAGCTCATCAAGAATTTCATAAAATATACCGTCGTACTTAAACTCTAGAATTCTTCCACCATGCTCCAGTTCTTCTATACATTTTGCCTGTAACTTACCATCACCAAATGAAATGACACTCCCTAGTTTTACCCTTTTAGCAGGCTTAACTAATGTCTCCCATTTGTCCCCCTCTTGTTGTTTGAGAAGGAGAACTTCAATATGAGCTCCCGTATCATTTTTAGTACCATGAAGTCTTGCTGGTAATACTTTCGTATCATTAAGTACTAGGCAGTCACCAGGATTAATATATTCTAAGATATCTTTAAATGTACGATGTTCTAATTCACCAGTTTCTTTATTCACTACCATTAATCGACTACTAGTACGATCTTCTAATGGTGTTTGTGCAATTAATTCTTCTGGTAAATGAAAATCAAATAAATCTAATTTCAATGTTAGTCACCTATTCTCTCTTTATTAAATCTTTTCTTTAAATCTCTTCTATCACTTGGTAAATAATCATTGCACCAAATAATAAAGTATTCAAACCTTAACACGAATAAACAATTAAGTATGGAGTAGTAACTCTATTCATATTGATCTTTCTTTAAGTTTACATGTTCATATCCTAATGGGGTCACTATTCTTCCCCGTGGTGTCCTTTGAAGGAATCCTATTTGTAACAGATAAGGCTCATATACATCTTCTATCGTATGGGCTTCTTCACCAATAGTTGCAGCAATTGTTTCTAACCCAACTGGACCACCTTTAAATTTATCAATCATTCCTATTAATAATTTATGGTCAATATGATCTAAACCTAAACGGTCTACTTGTAACAGTTCTAATGAGGTATTGGCCAATTCAGTAGTAATCATCCCGTCCCCTCTAACTTGCGCAAAATCTCGAACTCTTCTTAATAGACGGTTAGCAATCCTTGGAGTCCCCCTGGAACGTCTCGCTATTTCAGTAGCAGCATGGTCATCAATTCCAACTTGCAGTACTTCAGCTGTTCGCGTTACTATTTCTTTCAACTGACTTTCTTCATAGTATTCTAATCTTGCTAATACGCCAAAACGATCCCTTAATGGCGCAGAAACAGATCCAGCTCTCGTGGTGGCACCCACTAGAGTAAATGGTGGCAAGTCGAGTCTGACAGATCTTGCACTTGGTCCTTTACCGATAACTATATCTAAACAATAATCCTCCATTGCAGGATAAAGAACCTCTTCAATGGAACGAGGCAAACGATGTATCTCATCAATAAACAAAACATCTCCTGGTTCCAAAGCTGTTAAAATAGCTGCTAAATCTCCTGGTCTTTCAATTGCTGGTCCAGCGGTAGTGCGGATATTAACTCCCATTTCATTTGCAATAATTGCAGCAAGCGTTGTTTTTCCAAGCCCTGGTGGACCATATAATAAAACGTGGTCCAATGCCTCTTCTCTATACTTAGCTGCCTCAATAAATACTTTTAAATTTGCTTTAACCTTTTCTTGACCAATATATTCACGTAAGTATAAAGGCCTTAAACTTTTTTCAAAAGACATATCTTGTGAATCAGCTTCACTCGATACAATGCGCTCATCATCCATTTAGTTCACCCCTTTCTATAAGAAAGATGCATATGATAAAAGAAGTCTGCTATTGTTACATCATTATTTTAAAAGTAGCTTTAATGCAAGCTTAATATATTCATCTGTGTTAAGAACTTCCTTTTTCAACTGAGGCGTTATCTTTTTCAATTCTCTTTCAGAATATCCCAGTGCTGTTAAAGCTAACAAGGCTTCATCAAGTGCAGAATCATTTTGGACCTTCTCTAAATGTTCATCTACATTGAAAATATTTGGTAAGTATTCTGGCATGAAATCTGCTAACTTCCCTTTCAAATCTAGAATCATTTGTCTAGCTGTTTTTTTCCCAACTCCAGGGAATTTAACAAGGAATCCCTCGTCTTCATTTTCAATTGCTGCGATAACCTGACTAGGCTCACCTGAGGCTAATATCGCTAATGCCCCTTTCGGACCAATTCCTGATACATTTAAAAGCTTCGTAAATAATTCTCTCTCTTCTCGAGACTTAAATCCGTATAAACTAACATTATCTTCTCTTACATAATGATATATATATATCGTAGTCATTGCCCCAGTATATGAAGAAAAAGAAAATGGGTTTGGTGTCTTAATTTGATAACCAATGTCTCCATTTTCAACCACTATGTATTCTGGACTAATAAACTCTATCTTACCTTTAATATATTCGTACAAAATGTATTCTCTCCTTAATAAATCATAACATTTATTTTAGCATACTATATCAAGGAACTGCTATTATAGTTGATTTTCATAATATTCTATCAAAAATCAAACTTAGGATTATTTTTCTTACTAAGATGGAGAAATACTTTTCCTTTCCTCTCAATAGTCTATTTACTTAATAAAGATTGTTT
>DATMFU010000065.1:0-11078 GCA_035556015.1 Niallia sp.
TATTTTCCACATAGAGTCTCCGCTTTTTACAGTATATGTATCAGCGAAGGCCATTGTAGGGATTGTTAATAAACAAAATAATAAAGTTAAAATGCGTTTTTTCAAAAAATCACCTCCACCTGAAATTTAAGTTGCACATAAAACAAATTATTATCCTTCAAAAGATGCTTATTTGTTTAAATTTATTTGACAAAAAAAGCAGGTTATTTCCAAGAAAATTCTTGGTATAACCTGCTTTTCTTCTTAATTCATATGTTTTCTTTTCCCATACCAAATGTACATGGCAACACCCATTAGCATTATCACAACTCCAATTAATAAATAGGTACCATTATTTGTTGCTGTATTTGGTAGTGCATTCGACTTCGTTTCATTTCCTTTAACAGGATTCTCTGTTGACTTATTTTCTTCCTCCATTGTATTATCACTATCTGTATTTTCAGTTGGTTCTTCTATATTAGTTGGTTCATCTGGATTCTCTGGTGTTTCTTCTCCTGGAGTAGTTGGCTCTTCTGGATTTTCAGGAGTTTGCGGATTCTCTTCTTCTGGATTTGGTGAAGTTGGTTCCTTTTCCGTTTTAATGACTACTGTTGTGAGAGGATCTATCGTCAACTTATTCGATTCCAATGTAAATCCACTTTTCTCTTTTACCGGATTTGCTCCAGCTTCATCATTGTCCACTAAAACCTTGTATTCTGTTAAATCATCATCTAAAGTCAATTCTCTTCTTTCACTATCTCCATTAATAAATACATAGTAACTCCCAGTACCATCTGTCGAATCATTTTTATAGGCAATTAGAAGATCCTCTTCTTTTATTTCTGGAGTTTCTACAAGTGTCACATGTTCATCCACTAAGCTTTTCTCACCTAATCTAAATGCATTCGTTGATTTTCTTAATTCAATCAAACCAGCTGTAAATTCTTTTGTTGTATGATTTACTGGATACTTCTCTATATTAGTGGCTTTAGACCAGTCAAACTTATTAATTGCATCTGATGAATCATAAGAATCGTGAATGAAATAACCAAACACATTCCCACTATTATCTGTAAATGCATCATATTTTTGTTCAGGTATTCCTTCTCCAAGCCACTGCTTTGTTCTACCATATTCTTGACCTGCATGAAGAAAAGCAGTTCCTTGGGATGTTAAAACTAAAGAGTTTCCTAGACGAATACGTTTATGAATTTCTTCATTATTTTCTGGAATAGCTGGATCTTTCTTAATTGCTTTTGCAATAATATCATATACAGTTAAATTATCATGAGCTTCTATATACTGTACAATATCACCTGGATCATCAGCAGCTGTATTAGAAGGCTGGCCTTTAATATTATTTAAGATAGTTTGGATATTTCTAGCTCCTCCTGTAATAAATCTTGGTTCTCCCTCTGAACCAAACCCAGACTTTAATTCGTTACGAATTTCATCAGAGAAAACACCAACATTATCTGTCTTATCCATCCAATCTTGATCTGCTCCTTTACCTGTTAAAGAAGAATCAGATAAATGTCCGGAGAAAGTTCTCCATCCCTCTCCAATGAATAAAGCATCTGGATTTATAGCAGCTGCAGCATCATATGCGTTCTGAACCGCCTCGTATGTCGCATCTCCCATCATATCCCATCGCATACCATCAATTTTAAATTCCCTAAACCAGTATTTCACAGAATCAATCATCAATTTTTCTGCCATTTTGTGATTAGTAGCCAAATTATTTCCAAAACCACCTAGAAATTTCCCATTACTATCTTGAAAGAAATAATAGTCAGGTACGATATCATTTAACAGACTGGCTTGAGACATATGCGTATATACAACATCCAGCACAACTCCCATACCTGCATCATGAATGGCGTCTACCAATTCTTTCAACTCTTTAATACGTAGTTCTGGATCTTTTGGATTTTCAGAATAAGCACCATCTGGAGTAAAATAATTATGAGGATCATACCCCCAATTATATTCATTTCCTTGGGCAGAGTAATTTAACTCTCTTTCACCAGCTTGGGTTTCATCTCCCCAATACCATGCCATTACTGGTAATAATTGAATATGTGTCACACCTAATGATTTTATATAATCCAATTTATCGATAAAAGATTTATATGTTCCCCATCGACCATTTAGCTCTGTTTGAATAGTTGGATCTGAAGTAAAATCACGGACATGGACTTCCCAAATAATAGCATCTTCTCTGTTTTCATATCCGTCAATTTTTGCTCCATTAAAATTAGATGGATTAGTCTTGGCTAAATCAACAATCGCAGCTTTACCTACAGTATCGCCATCACTTCCTGTTTGACCTTCTGTATTTACAGTAAAAGGTGCCATTGATTTTGCATAAGGATCTAAAACTTTCGAAACTTTTCCCTCATTTGTTACCTCATATTGATAATAATACCCTCTTAAATCATCTATCCCTAATTGACTTGCTTTCGCTTCTATACTCCAAACCCCTTTTTCTCCTTGCACCAAATCGAAGCGACCGACTTCCTGAGAGGCATCCTCTTTATCATAAAAAACAGCTGTTACCTTTGTTGCTTTAGGTGCCCATAGCTTTAAAGTAACATTCTTATGATGATACGTTGCTCCTAAATCATCTCCATCATAGAAATATTGCTCGTCTAACATTTTCCACCCTGATTTAATAGTGATGGCTCTTCCTTGGAATTCCACATTAAATGGCCCTTTATCTGCATCAAAATTGCCAATTACATCTACAACTGTATCATCTATAATAGATAACCCTTTAATATCGACATTTTGTTTATCCTTATCTTGAATCAGTAAAGATTGCTCCAATTCTTCTTTAGATAAACCTTTCGTACTTGAAAAACTTAATTGAATCTTTTTATCGGATATAAGCTCTCCTGAAATTAAATCAGTAGCTGTTTCCCAATATGGAGAAATATATACTTTGTCGTCTTCATTCTTAATCCATAAATGTTGATACTCATCTAATAATGCAAAGCCCTTATCCCCGCCAACTTTTTCACCCGTTTGTTTATTTACAACTAAAAACCCTAATTTTTTCGCAGATTCCGTTACCTTGACATCTACATATGCACCATAACGATCTCTTTGATCAAAACTAATGGCGTCATTTGGCCAATTAACGGGAGGAGAATCGACATCTTCCCATAGCCATACTCCTAAGTCCTCGTATTTTTCATCATCACGTTGATAATGTATTCTTACTGTATTTTCAGGTAAACTTACTGGTTCGAATGGATAGACTTCATCTGATCCTTCTTTTATCCAAACCTCATTCACAGCACTATTCTTAATTGTTACTAATTTATCCCCGCCTTCCTTCTCACCGTTATTACGGTTAACTATCAGAAAACCAACTTTTTTTGCATCTTCTTTTAAAGGAATATCAATATATGTACCATAATCATCTTGTTGTTCTAAAACAAATGCTTGAGCACCAGCTGGCCAGTTTGCAGAAGGTGATGCAACATCTTCCCATAACCACAATCCTAAATTGTCATAAGTTTTTTCTTTGTTTTGATAATGAATTCTTAATGTATTCTCTGCTATCGTATTATTACTTGAAGTAGTTTTCGCTTGTACATCATTTTGTACAACCAAACCATTTGAGCATAGTACTAGAATGAAAGTCGTAAAAATAATAAATATCTTACTTACATATAACTTCACTTATAGTCCTCCTATCAATCTTGAATACTCTTCCTATAAAAACAGATTCTCCTCCCTTCCCAAATTGCTTCGAAATAAAAAAACGCTTACAGAATTATCTCGAGACTATTCGTCATCTAAATAAAAGTAAGCGTTTTCTCATATAGGAATTATAAAAATATAAAGGGAAAAGTGTCAATTTGTTCACGGTAACAGAATTTCCCACTAAAGTAAAAATGAGTATATGGATACACATATCATTTATTTGTTCACTATACCTGGTAATATTTGCTTAGCAAATAAGCCAACCACTTACATTCAGGATTACTCCGAATATTTTCTATTAATCCCTTGATTAGAACAGGACTTAAGGTTTGCTTATCTATTTGCTCTTTTAGAATAGTGATAGAATCCTTTACATAATAGTCCTTCACTTCTATTTCCGTTTTATTAAGAAGATCTACTAGCTTATCTTTTGTTATTACTTCCTCATTTACGGACTGGCTAATTAATTGATAGAGTTCCTCTGTAACAAAAGGTTTCGTAATCTTCGTAGCTAAAAGATTTGTTTTCTCCACAAGTGACCTTGCAAGTCTATCAATATCTATCACCATGTTTTCCACAAAAAACAAAGGATTATAAGCACTCATTAATCCTTTTATGCTATACATTAAATCATACTTACTTTTTCTATTAATGTCTTGATAGATCGCGTCTAGCATATTTAATATAGTTAGGTCAAATAACAATTCATAATTACGAAATTTATTAATAAACTCCTCATTGAATGAATGGGCTTGCTCTTTTACAAAAAGCATTCCTAAATTAGCGTTATTCTTAAATATATCGAAAATTCCATAATAAAAGTGATACAGCATTTCTTCCTTATCTTCACTACTATTGACTACATAGTCAAGATTCGCAATAAATTCTTCGATAAACTGATCTACTAAAGCTGAAATTAATTCATCTTTTGACTTAAACGCTAAATAAAATGCACCTTTTGAAATGCCACAATGGTCTGTAATTTGCTGGATAGAGGTCGCTTCAAAACCCTGTTTTGCAAATAACTCAATAGCTTTTTCCATGATTAATTGTTTTTTTGACATCTTTTCACGCTCCTACAGCTTGACTACTTGGTCACTTTCGTTGACATTTGACTATTTAGTCATTTATTATAGGTTAAGTAAATTAGTTTAGTCAATAAAGGACGGTGTAAAAGTGAAGGGGTTAGTAAATTTCGTTGTAAGCAATAAACTAGCGGTATGGTTATTAACCATTATTATTACCGCATCTGGAATCTATTCCGGTACTCGTATGAACATGGAAACAATCCCGAATATTTCAATTCCATACTTAACTGTTATGGATGTATATCCAGGAGCCACTCCAGAAAAGGTAATGGAAGATGTTTCCATGCCACTTGAAAAAGCTATTGAAAATCTTGAAAACGTAAAATCTGTTTATTCCAATTCCTATTCAAACATGTCAAGTGTTCAAGTTGAATATGAATATGGTACAGATATGGATGAAGCAAAGCGTGCATTAGAATCAGCTATAGATAATGTAGTACTTCCCGATAGTACGGAAGAACCTTCTATAACAGCTATTAGCTTAAATATGATGCCTGTTGTAGCTCTTAGCGTAAGTAGTTCTAGTGAGGACATTGTAGAATTAACTTCTACAGTAGAAGAAATCCTTCTTCCTAAAATGGAAAAAATTGATGGTGTTGCTTCTGCTACTATTTCAGGTCAACATATTGAAGAAGTTGATTTAACATATGATGAAGAAAAAATGAAGCAATTAGATTTATCAGAAGACACAGTAAAAGACATGATTCAAGCAAGTAATATGGCCGTTTCATTAGGTCTTTTTGAATTTGAAGATAGTGAACAAGCTGTTGCTATTGATGGAAAATTCATGACAGAAGATGAGCTAAAGAATATGCTTATCCCTGTTACTCCTAACGAACAAAACCCATCACCTTTTGTGAAACTTAGTGATATTGCAAAAATTAAATTAGTAGGTAAAGTTGAATCTGTATCTCGTACTAATGGTGAAGATGCTATCGCTATCCAAATTGTGAAAGGACAACAAGCAAATACAGTAGATGTTGTTAATAAGGTAAAGGATTTAATCAAAGAAGAACAAAAGAATATAGATGGTCTTAAAATTGATGTGACCCTAGACCAAGGAGAACCAATTGAAGATTCTGTATCCACTATGATTGAAAAAGCTGTTTTTGGTGGATTAATTGCTGTATTAATTATTCTATTATTCTTACGTGATATTAAATCGACAATTATTTCTATTATTTCTATTCCGGTTTCTATTTTCATGGCTTTCTTGTTGTTAAACTGGATGGGTATTACGTTAAACATTATGACCCTTGGAGCCATAACCGTTGCAATTGGTCGTGTAATCGATGACTCGATCGTAGTTGTCGAAAACATTTATCGTAGACTACATCTTAAAGAAGAAAAACTATCTGGCCGAGCATTGATTCGTGAAGCAACTATCGAAATGTTCAAACCAATTCTTTCCTCTACATTAGTTACAGTTGCCGTATTTGCACCATTAATGTTTGTAGGAGGAATGGTAGGAGAATTATTCCGACCTTTCGCGTTAACAATGGCATTTGCCCTTGGTGCTTCCCTAATTGTAGCTATTACGATAGTGCCTGCACTTTCTCATTTCTTGTTTAAAAAGAAATTATATAGCCAAAAAACGGAAAGTACGCACAAAGAAGTAGGTAAATTAGCAAAATGGTACAAAGGCGTTCTTGAGAAGGCACTTAACCATAAAATTATTACTTCAATTATTGCTATTGTTTTACTTGCTGGAAGCTTAGCCCTTACTCCTTTAATCGGTTTTAGTTTCTTAGGAAGTGAAGAAGAAAAAGTAATGTATATTACTTATACTCCAGGAACTGGTGAACTAGAAGAAGATACATTAAAGAACGTTACTAAAGTGGAAGAAAATATGTTAGATCGTAAGGACATTGACATTGTTCAATTGTCTATCAATAATGGTGCAGATGCTCAGGCTGCTATGCTTGGTGGCGGAAGTGGCGGAGCACTTATGTACTTAATCTTCGATCCAGATATGGATAATTTCTCTGAAGTAAAAGAAGATATTGAGGACTATATTACGAATATTGGACAGTCTGGGGAATGGAAAACCCAAGACTTCTCTTCTATGAGTGGTTCTAGTAACGAAGTAAGCTATACATTCTATAGTGAAGATTTAAATAAACTTAGTGAAACAGTTGAAAAAGTAGAGAAAGTCCTAAAAGATAATGATGGACTTGAAGATGTTACTTCTTCCGCTGAAGACCCATATGTAGAGTATACTTTTAACGTTGCTCAAGATGACTTACTACAATATGGTCTAACTGCAGGACAGCTTGTAATGACATTAAGCCCAAATAATTCAAAAGATGTCATTACTACTATTGAAAAAGACGGAGAAACACTAGATGTCATTGTTCAACAAGAGCAATCTGAACAACCAAAATCCATTGATGAAATGTTAGATACACCAATTCCTACTGCCTTAGGTACAACAATGCCGTTATCAGAGTTGGTTAAGGTTGATAAAGGAACAACATTAAATACTTTATCTCGTAGTAAAGGTGAGTATTATGCAACAGTCTCTGGAACAATTATTGGCAATGATATTTCCAAAGTAACCTCTGCAGTAGATGAAAAAGTAGACAAAATCGACTTACCAAAAGGTGTTACAATGGAAGTTGGAGGGGTTACAGCTGATATAAGTGAGACATTCACACAATTAGGAATTGCGATGATTGCAGCTATTGCCATTGTATACTTCATTCTAGTTGTTACATTCCGTGAAGGATTGGCACCATTTGCTATCCTATTCAGCTTACCTTTTGCGATTATTGGATCGTTTGTCGGATTATATATTACTGGCCAAACCATTTCAGTTTCTGTTATGATGGGTCTCCTAATGTTAATTGGTATTGTTGTTACAAATGCCATTGTATTAGTCGATCGAATTATTCATATGGAACGTGATGGTATGAATATGCGTGATGCAATCCTAGAAGCAGGAGCTACTCGTCTTCGCCCTATTCTAATGACAGCAATTGCAACAATTGGTGCACTACTTCCTCTTGCTATTGGAAATGGTGGTAGTGGATTAATCTCTAAAGACCTTGGAGTAACAGTTATCGGTGGATTAATTAGTTCTACTGTATTGACACTTGTTATTGTACCGATTGTTTATGAAATTCTATCAAAATGGTTTAAGAAAAACAGAAAAGAAATCGATGAAAATTAATCGTTAATCTCTCATTAAGAGGGCGTTCAAATAATAGGGGCATTCCCTTTATTGAACGCCCTCTTTTGATTTGTCCACACCTATTTTGTTAGAATATATATAATAGTATAAAGATCATATTTTCTAGAGAGGGGTCCATCATGAAGGTACATTGTTCAAATGAGTATGGTACATTAAAAAAAGTGATTCTAGCTTCTCCAACCTATATGGATATTAAAGAACCTATCAATGCTATTCAAAAACAACATATAGGAAAAAAATTTAATCGAAAAATTGCTGAAAAACAGCATGCTGATTTTGTCGAAAAACTAAAGGCAAATGGAGTGGAACCTATCCTTCTTTCCACAGAATCTAAATATCATGAACAAGTATTTACTAGAGATATTGGCTTTACACTTGGTGATCACGTCTTCGTTTCCCAAATGGCAAGGAAAGTAAGACAAGGGGAAGAAAATAGCTTAATAAGTTATTTAGAAGAACAGCAAATGCCCTTTACTAAAATGAAGGACAATATGATAGAAGGAGGAGATGTCATTATTGACGGCAAAACTATCTATGTGGGTATTAGTAATCGTACAAACGAACAAGCTATTACGCATCTTCAATCTTTGCTTCCAACCTATGAAGTAATGGCAGTACCTTTTACTGATACTTATTTACACCTAGATTGCGTCTTCAACATTCTTTCCCCTACAGAGGGTCTCATCTTCCCAGGAGAATTTCACCATGATAAAGAACGATTACTCAGAAACCGTTATGATTTCATAGAAGTTTCTAAGGAAGAACAAGCAACTTTAGGTGTTAATGTACTATCTATCGGAAATAAAAAAGTTTTTAGTCTTCCAATGAATGAAGGAGTTAACAAAGAATTACAAAAGCGTGGCTATGAAGTAATTGAAGTAGACTACTCGGAAATCATTAAATCAGGTGGCTCTTTCCGTTGTTGCACATTACCTTTAGTTAGGGAATAAATTCTCCGCTTTAATGAAGGGATGTTTTCATGGATACCCATATTAAAGAAGTCCTCTTCCAAATAGAAAGAGAATATGAAGTAAAAATCCTTTATGCATGTGAATCAGGAAGTCGAACATGGGGACTAGCTTCTAAAAATAGTGACTATGATGTTCGATTTCTATACATACATAAGTTGGATTGGTATTTATCCATTGATTCTTATAGAGATGTAATCGAACTTCCAAACCATGATTCCCTTTCTATTCCCATTCATCCTTCCATAGATATGAGTGGTTGGGAGTTAACAAAGGCATTACGACTTTTTCGGAAATCAAACCCACCAATGTTAGAATGGTTACAATCCAATATCATTTATTATCAGTCCTATTCCACCATTAACAAAATGCGTTCTTTAGAAAATGAGATTTTTTCTAGTACTGCTCTTATCCATCATTATGTGAATATGGCGAAACGGAATCTAAAGAATTATCTGCTCGAACAAAATGTTAAAATTAAAAATTATTTTAATGTGTTAAGACCCATTCTCTCAGCAAAATGGGTTCAAACATACCAAACCATTCCGCCTGTACAATTTGATAGATTAATGAGTACCCTCGTTCCCAAATCACCACTCAGAGAAGACATACTAGAATTAGTACATCAAAAACAGTCTGGAAGAGAATTAGAAACTGTACCACAAGTAAAAACCATTCATTATTTCTTAGAACAAGAAATCAAAGAAATCGAACTCTATGTAAAAACACTTTCCAAACAACAAACAGATCCTACCCCTCTACTTAATAATATCTTTAGAGAAACTTTGTATGAAGCGTGGAACTAAAACAAAAACGACAGTTTGAATCTACAAACTGTCGTTTTTATTTTCCATCCTTTTTTCTTCTTCATCAAAATAAGGATTTAAGTGAATCAGTACTTCATGGATATTATCATGGTTATCCATTAATTTCTTTTTAATTTCTCTAGTAAGATCATGTCCTTCTTTAATTGTCTTATCATGGTTGATAGATATACGCAAGTCAACTAGGACATAATGTCCATGTTCTCTCGCACGAAGGCGATCAATTCGCTTTACTTCCGGAAAGGTAAGAATAATTTGACGATACTTTTCTAATATAGACAAATCAATATTTCTTTCCAGTAATATATCGAAGGCCTCCATTAGCATTTCTTTTGCGATCTTTAATATTAAATAGGCAACAATAATTGTAGCTATTTTATCTCCATATAAGAGGATAGAAATGTTAAATTTATCTCCCACAATGGAAAGAAGTACTCCTAATGCAGCAGCAATGGATGCAACGATATCCGCTTTATGATCAAATGCAATTGCTTCAATTGCTTTACTATTTTGTTCTCTCGCAATCTTCATACTGTAACGATACAATAATTCCTTTGATATATAAGAAATAATAGCCACCCACATAGCTAACATACTTGGTGTTTCAATAGGATGAAAGAAACCACTTACTGCTTCATACACTAAAAATAACGAAACCCCTAGTAGAACCATTCCTACTATGCCTGAGACAATGATTTCAGCTTTTCCGTGACCATATGGATGTTCTTGGTCTGCTGGTTTATTAGCTATTTTAATTACTAATAAAACAATTATTGATGCAAATACATCTGCTGCTGAGTGAATACCATCTGCAAAAACAGCATCACTATTTCCCAGCCACCCAATCACTACCTTACCAATTGTAAGGATAATATTACTTACTAAGCTAATCCAAGCAACTCGTTTTGCTATTAATTCTCTTTTGGCCACAACTATCTACTCCTAATAAACTCTAATTCATGCCATATAAATCAAGGAACATAATTAAATAAAGTCAACTTAAACATATTATCAAATACCATTCTAGTGGGTCTAGAGAAAAAAAGTTGGCAAGCTGCAAGATATAGTTAAAGTCATGATCATTTCTCCTTTTATTTGGAATGGAAGTTTAAATCTGGAGGTTATATTTTGTCCCAAAAAACAGGAAATATAAATGAGGATATCCTAAATGACAGATCTACTCGGCAGTTGATCTGTCTATTATTTTGGAATATCCTCATCTGTCTTGAAAATAATTTATTTAATTAAGAAATTTATTTGCTTACTTCTTTATTCTTCTTTTCCTTCTATATAAAGACCTTCTCTTTGTTGT